>NZ_MWJN01000004.1:0-154457 GCF_002027145.1 Microbispora sp. GKU 823
CGGGCGAGGGTGGTGACGGCGACTTCGACCGGGCGAGGGCGCTGGGCGACGGTTGAGGGGCTGCTGCCGCCTGTAGGATCGACGCCTCCTTGGCGGTCGCCTTGATGCCGTTGGCGCCGTTGAAGATCCTCGTGCCGAAGGCGGTGAGCTGCTTGGGGTCGAAGTTGACCGTCATGTCCAGGATCGGGTCGCTGTTGCCGCTCCACGACCAGGCGATCCAGCCGAGGCCGCGCGACTGCGCTTCGGACAGGATCGTCTCGTGGTCCACCTCGCCGGACTGGAACTGCCGCGGACGCGGGCTGGACCGAGACCAGGATCGACGCGATGGCCGCGAGTACGGCGGCGCCGAGGGCGACGAGCTTGTTCTTCATGTACCTACCTCGTGGTGGGGTCCCGACGGATGCCCCGGTGGCCGCGCTCACTGTGACGACAGTGACTGACTCGAGGTGAGAAACCGGCCGCGACGGGGCGACCACGAGCAGGTGGGCGAATGTTCGCATGGACGGTTTTTCCTCCGAGCACGGACAACCGGCCATGCACGACCAGGCGGGGACCCTGACCGTCCTGCTCCCAGGTGCATGGAGATTCTGAAAAGGGAGGCTCACATACCAGCGGAAGCGCCGTCAATAGTTTGGAGCCCAGAGAAATAAACGGCAGGTTGATCGGCGGGATCCGGTCGCTCCGGCCTCGGTCCCACCGGCGTCCTGCCGCTGCGCGACCCCGACCAGGCGTCCCGACGGGAGTGGGAATCGTTCCAACCCAAGCTAAAACTGACCAATAGAACCAACTTGGTCAGTCTGTCTCCTAGCATTGGTGTGGAAGCCGATGAGAGGAGTCGTCATGTCAGACGTCGGCAAGCCCGGCGGCCGGGCGCTGGTGGTCGGACTGGGGATCGCCGGCATCGCCACCGCGTTGCGGTTGCGCCAGGTCGGGTGGGAGCCGGTGGTGGCGGAACGGGCACCCGCGCGCCGCTCCGGCGGCTACTTCATCATGTTGTTCGGCGCCGGTATCGCCTCGGCCCGGCGGCTGGGCGTGCTGGAGGCCATCGGTGACCGCAGCGGGCCCCATGTCACCAGTTACGAGGTGGACCGCGCGGGGCGCCGCCGTCCCGGCCTGAACCCCTTCGCCATGGCCGGAGGCCCACGGCCGCTGCTGCGCGGCGACGTGGAGCAGGGTTTGTTCGCGGCACTGCCGGACGATGTGGAGATCCGCTACTCCACCGTGCCCACCCACATCGCCCAGGACGACGCCGCGGCGGAGGTGACGCTACACGACACGGCCGCGGACACCGTCGTCACCGAGCGCTTCGACCTGGTGATCGGCGCCGACGGCATGCGCTCGACGGTACGCGGGCTCGTCTTCGGTCCCGAGGAGTACCTCCACCCGCTGAACTACATGGTCGGCGCCACCGTGCTGGACGGCCCGGTCGACGGCTTCGGCCTGCACGAGGGCCTGGTTCTCGCCGAGCCGGGTCGTTCGGTGTGGGCCTTCCCGTTCGCCGACCACGCCCCGAGCCTGCTGTTCTCCTACCGCACCGACGACGTCGACGCCGAGTTCCGCCGCCCGCCCATCGAGTCCATCCGCGCCGCCTACGGCCCCAAACCGACCGGACCCCTGCTGGAAGGGCTGCTGAAGCGCTACGAGCAGGCACCCGATGCGCTGTTCGACTCGGTGCAGCAGGTCAAGATGCCCCGCTGGCACCGCGGCCGGGTCGTCCTGATCGGCGACTCCGCCTGGTGCGTCACCCTGTACGCGGGCATGGGCGCCTCCAGCGGCATGGCCGGCGGCGAATTGCTGGGCACCATGGTGCAGCGCCATCCCGGTGACGTGCCCGGGGCGTTGCGGGCCTGGGAGGCGCGGATGAGGCCGTTCATCCACCTGCAGCAGGAAAGCGCCCTGCCCGGACGGCGCATCTTCACCCCACATGACCGCAAGGAGCAGCTCCTGCGCGCGGGGATGATGCGCCTGATGCGGATGCCGGGCGTCGGAAAGGCCATGGGCAGGAAAATGTTCAACAACAAGGACATGCGGGCCAAGAACATCGACGTTGCGCTCCCCTGACCGTACCGAATCCGACAGCAGCACCCCCGACAGCACGACCATGGAGGACAGTACGGTAGGCCGCTTGCGACGCTGACCTCGCAAGCGGGCGCGCTGCTCGGTCGTGAGCGCGCTGTCGGTCAGGTGGTCGCGACCGTGAGTGCGGCGTGCCGGCCTGGACGCAGGAGGGTGAGCCGGTCGGTCAGCCCGGCCTGGGCGAAGGCCTCGGCGAGTGCGTCTGCCCCTTCGGTGAAGTGGCGCCAGCCGTCGAAGTGCAGCGGGACGACGTGCGACGCGCCGAGGATCCGGGCGGCCTCGGCCGCCTGGGCGCTGGTGAGGGTCAGGTAGGCGTCGCCGAGGAGAGCGGTCTTGGCCGCTCCGGCGAACAGGATGGCGACGTCGATCGCGAACCGTTCGGTGATCCGGGCGACGATGTCGAGAGAGGCGTTGTCGCCGCTGACGTACACGGTCGGTATTTCACGGCCGGACAGCACGAATCCGGCGACCTCCCCGACGATGGGCTCGCTGCCCTCGGGGCCGTGCAGGGCGGGCACCCGGGTGACGCGCAGCGCCGAGCCGTCGGGTCGGGGCAGGTCCACGTGCTCCCAGACGGGCATGGCGCGGGTGGTGCCGCCCAGCCGGTCGGCCGCGCCGGCGGTGGTGAGCACGAGCGGGACCTGGCCGAGGTAGTCGCGACCGCTGACGTCGAGGTTGTCCCTGTGCTGGTCGTGGGAGAGCAGCACGGCGTCGACGTGGCCGACTTCGGCGGGGGTCAGCGCGGTGTGCGCGGTCTTGACCAGGACACGTCCCGGGCCCGTCACGTACTCGCGGGGAGGGTCGAAGGTGGGGTCGGTGAGCAGGCGCAGCCCGCCGATCTCCAGGATCGCGGTCGGCCCGCCGAGGGCGTGGACGCTTATCTGCGATGCGATGGTCATGACAGTTCCTTGTGCGGCGGAGTGTGAGCGTCGGCGGCCGGTCCGGTGGGACCGTCCCGCGGACGATCATCGAACGTACGGCTGCCGGAGAGTGAGTGGCGTGAAAGCCGTTATGCGATAGGTTCAAGCCAACCCCGGAGGAGCGATGAGCCGACGTGATCCGCTGACCATCGCGGTGCTGATGTTCGATCAGGCGCCACTGTTCGAGACCAGCGTCCCGATCAGCGTGTTCGGCGCCGACCGCAGCGACATGGGCGTCCCCCGCTTCGACCTGCGCGCCGTCTGCGGTGATCCCGGCCCGCTCACCACCACCGGTGGGATCCGGCTGACCGCGCCGTACGGACTGGACGCGCTGGCCGACGCCGCCACCGTCGTCGTGCCGAGTTGGCGCGGCCCGGCCCAACTCCCTCCGGAACCGGCGCTCGCCGCCCTGCGTGACGCGCACGCCGACGGCGCCACCGTCGTCGGGCTGTGCCGTGGCGCGTTCGTTCTCGCCGCCGCCGGGCTGCTGAACGGCCGCCGCGCGGCCACCCACTGGCTTTACGCACCCGCCCTCGCCGCCGCCTACCCCGAGGTGAAGGTGGACGCCACAGTGCTGTTCGTCGACGACGGCGACCTGATCACCTCGGCCGGGACCGCCGCCGGGATCGACGCCTGTCTGCACCTGGTTCGGCGCCGGTTCGGCGCCCAGGTCGCCAACACCATCGCGCGTCGCATGGTCGTACCTCCGCAACGCGGCGGCGGCCAGGCGCAGTACATCGAGCACCCGCTGCCCGACCCCGACACCGACGACCCGCTCGGCGAGATCCTCAGCCATGCCATCCGCCACCTCGACGACCCCGGCCTGGACGTCGACTCCCTGGCCAGACACGCCCTGATGAGCCGCAGAAGCTTCGACCGCCGATTCCGTGAACTCACCGGCACCTCTCCACTCCAATGGCTGCTGACCCAACGGATCATGCAGGCCCAGCGACTGCTGGAGACCACCGACCTCAGCGTTGACGCCATCGCCCGCAACGTCGGCTTCAGCAACGGCGTGGCCCTGCGCCCTCACTTCCGCCGCATCCTCGGCGTCGCTCCGCAGACCTACCGCGACACCTTCCAAGCCCGCACTGCCTGATCAGAGACGGACGACGCGTCGATGACGCACGGCATAACCGGGGGCAGCAGGCCCGAGGGCGGACGAGGACAGCGCGGCCTCGTGAACGCCGCAGCGGACCTCGCCCAGACGGCGACGACGTCGTGTTTCGATGTCGGTCACGGCTACGCCCTCTATCAGGGGCCGTCGTGGGACAGCGGCTTTCATCGCCACGCCGCCTTCCAGATCGTCGCCGTCGAGGGGGAAGCCGCCATGGTGGACGCCGCCGAGGTCTGTCACCGCGCCGTGGCGCTTGTGGTGCCGCCCATGGTGCGGCATCGGATGGTACAGCACCAAGGTGGACACCGCCGTGTCCGCCGCGCCGGCGCCCACGATCTCCGGCAGCGCGTCGCCCGTCCCGGTCTCCCACCGCACCGTCGCGCCGACGGCTTCGGCCTTGCGTCGGGCGATCGCCAACACGCCCTGATCCGGGTCTGTCGCCACCACCCTCGCCCGCGGCTCGGTGCGGTTGAGCAACAGCGCCGTGGACCCGGTGCCGCATCCGACTTCGACGATCACATCCTCCGGTCGCGGCGCGACGTGCATGACGGTCAGCGCCCGCCACAGCCGCTCCCGGGTCAGCATGACGACGGGATCGTAGAAACGCGTGGGCGCGAAGCGTCCGAGCGCGGGAGTGAAAGCCTGGTCGGTCATGCCCCGCAGGCTCGCACCGCGAGGGCGTCCGGTCTTGAACGAACCGCTCATGCCGACGGCGAGAGCCGGGGTCACCGGTCTCGCGACGAGAGGAAGGCGATCATCTCCTCGCGGGTCTCCTTGTGGGGCTCGACCGCGCTGGCGGCGCGTACCCATTCGACGGCCCTGTCCGGTACGGCCTGCCGCCCCCAGGCGGTCAACGCACCCAGGGCAGCACGCCGGATCCGGGTGACGCGGTTGACCAGCGCGACCCGGATGAGCGGCAGCCCGACCCCTGGGAAGGCGTCCAGGCCGCCGACGATGGATTCCAGGGCTTGGTCCGCCGCGGCGTCGGAGCCGAATCCGAAATGCTCGCCGGGGCCGTTCGCCAGCTCCTCCAGCGGCAGCAGCCGCTCGGCCAGGGCGGTGACCTGCCGGGCCTGGTCTGGTGAGGCATGGCGGATGACGACATCCCACGCGTAGGCGTCCAGCGGTTCCACCTGGAGACGCGTGAGGATCTGCGGGACCATCGGCAGCTGCAGCCGGCTCGCCGCCCACAGGGCGCTCGTGAAGTCTTCACCGGAGGGATCGGCCAGAAGGGCGAGCACGAGCTCAGCCCATCGCGGCTGCGAGAGGATGCGCTCATAGCGGTCGCGCAGCCGCACCAGGTCGCCGTCGGCCCAGTTCAGTCCATCGTCCGAATCCCTTAGGAATCCGGTGATGGTCAGTACGGCGGACAGCCTGTCCAAGTTCGCTTCGCGGACATCGATCAGGTCGGCATAGCGGCCCAGGCACGGGACGGCCTCGGGGTAGTCCGTCATGTCCTCGGCCGGTCCTCCGACGGCGAGCGCGGCCAGGATGCCGCCTGCGCCGTCGAGGAGGGCCTCGTCCACCTCGGAGTCGAGCAGCGCCGAGTACAGGTCGCCGCTGGTGGCGGCGATATGGGCCAGATACTCGTTCATCACGCCGTTGCGGAAGCCTTCGCGGAGCAGCCACCCCTTGATCTCCGGATCGTCGCAGCCTTTGAGTCGTTCGACCGCGTGGATGCGACCCCAGTCCTCTACACGGCGGGCCAGCTCGTAGACCGCGCGTTGCCGGTCGCGCTGGGTGCGCAGTAGCGCCACCACCGCGTACAGGGTGAATTCCTCCAGCGTTCCGAGGAGCATCAGCAGGTCGCGGTCGCGTTCGTCGCCGCAGGCGCCGATGAGCGCGATGCCGATCTTCGTGGTGTTGCGGTGACTGCCGTGTTCGGCCAGGTGCCGTCCGATCAGGCGCAACCGATCTCTGGGCAGCTTACGGCGGCGCAGTTCTTCCAGGAGGTCGTCGACGACGCTCAGGGCGTCCGGGCCGGACAGCTGCCGGTGGAGCTTGACGACGCTCTCGTGGCTGGGCGCCGCTTCGACGAGCGCCTCGAGCCGGTCGGCGATCGCGGTGACCGCGGCGGCGTCTTCCCCCGGGCCGAAGTGGTGGGTGCGTATGCCGTCCAGGACGACACTGGTCATCACCGGGCCGCCGTCGGCGGGCGGGGGCGGGTCGTCGGGGAGTTGGTAGGCGTCCCGGGGCCAGGGGCCGGGGCCGTACCGAAGAGACATCGCGAGTGCGTGTGCGAGGAAGGTGGGCTGATCGTCGATGGATTCGTCGCCCAGCTTCCATGTACCGGCGTTCACCGGCTGGGGCGGTGGCCGCCCTTCCCGTTGATCATGCCCGTAATGATGGCTCACCGTCCTCGCGGGACGCAATTGAATTCTGCGCGGAATGCCTGTCGGGGAAACCGGCGCTCGCTCGGTCGGTCCGGTCGACCTCGCCGCTCAGGCGGCGGAGTGCAAAGCCGGGCCCTGCAGTCGACTGATGGACCGATGCGAGGCGCATCGACGAGATCGAACACGGTGTCACGAACCGCGATCCCCCTGTCGCGGGTGCCGGCCGGGTGGGTGAAAGGCTGTACGGGTCCATCCGCCGGCGGAACGGGGCCATCACCATGGGGGATACCGGATCGGGGAGCCACTTCAGTGGGACCGGCGATCTCGACCGGGCGGTGGCCGTCTTCGAGAGCGTGCGGCCACGCCTGTTCGGAATCGCGTACCGGATCCTGAGCAGCTCCACCGAGGCGGAAGACCTGCTACAGGACGTGTGGCTGCGCTGGCAGGCCTACGACCGCGGCACCGTGGCCGACCCGGAGGCGTTCCTGGCGACGGTGACCACACGCCTCGCCATCAACGCCCTGCAGTCGGCGCGGGTCCGCCGCGAGACGTACGTCGGCCCGTGGCTTCCCGAACCCGTCGACACCAGTGCCGACCCTCACCTCGGCGCCGAGCGCGGCGAAGCCCTCGGCTTCGCGGTCCTGCTCCTGCTCGAAAAGCTCTCACCCACTGAACGCGCGGCCTACGTGCTTCGAGAGGCGTTCGACTACCCCTATCGGCAGATCGCCGAGATCATCGAGGTCAGTGAGGCCGCGGCGCGGCAACTGGTCAGCAGGGCCCGCAAACGCGTCGTCTCCGGGCGCCGAGCGCCGGTGAACGGAGCCGAACAGCGCAGACTGCTCACCGCCTTCGTCGCCGCCGCCCGCTCCGGCGACCTTGCCGCGCTGGAAGAGCTCCTCGCCGCGGACGTGATCAGTTACTCCGACGGCGGCGGCGCCGTCCGAGCCTCTCGCATCCCGGTAATCGGCGCATTCCGGGTCGCGAAGTACATCAGAGCGTTCGCGGACCGGTTCTGGGCCGGGGTCGAGGTGGGATGGGCCGACGTGAACGGGCAGGCGGCCGCTGTGCTGCGCCACGACGGCGAGGTGTTCACCGTCCTCACCGTCAACGCCTCCGCCGAGGGCATCGACGAAGTGCTGTGGATGATGAACCCTGCCAAGATCACCGCGCTGTCCGCCGCGACATAGTGCGTACGCCGCAAAGAGGGACATTTCACTGCGAGTCGTTACGACGCGCTTCAGCGCGGGCCGCGACGGCTGTCGTCCAGATCGTGACGGCGACCAGCAGAACGCAGACGGCTGCGGTCGCCGCGACCACGGCGGCCACGCCGACCGAGGGCGTCACGAGCGGCAGCGACAGGACGACGACGACGGACCCCAGAACCGCGACGGGAAACATGACGGGTTGTGCGATGACGAGCACGTGCACCGCCCACAGCAGGGCGAGATAGACACCGACAGGAACGGCGACCGCGTAGCCGAGTGCCTGCGGCGACGCCACAACGTCGTGCCCGCTCTGCTCCACCGCCACTTCGAGCCCGGCGCCGAGGGCGGCCAGGGCGGCGAAGATGCCGTAGTGGCCGTATCCCCACAGGTAGGACCGATGACGCCGGTCATCGAGACCGTCCCCCGCCGGTCCGAGGAAGTACAGCCACCAAAGGGCGAACAGCAGGACGAGGCCCGAGACGGCGACGACGACGAAGGGGCCGCTGATCTTGCCCGTTTCGAGCGCTCCTTCGACCCCTCTGGTCGTGGCGAGCACGCTCTCGCCCAGCAGGATGATCGTGAACAGGCCGTAGCGCTCGGCGATGTGGTGCGGGTGCCAGTTGGTGCTCCCGGCCCGTTCCGCCCACCGCGGCACCGCGAGTTCCAGGACGACCAGGCCGACGAAGAACGGCAGCACGGACGACGCGGGCAACACCCCGTTCTCCGCCAGGAAGAAACGAAGTATCCATCCCAGCTGCAGGATGGCGATACCGGCGGCGTAGCGCAGGGCGGTCCGACGGCGGGCGGGGTCTTCGAGACCGGCTCGCACCCACTGGGTGACGAGCGCCATCCGCATGATGACGTAGCCCAGGGTGACGACACCGTAGTCCGATTGACCGGCCGCGGCGGGCACGCCGGCGGCGAGGACCAGCACGCCGCCCATCTGCACCATGGTCAGCAGCCGATAGGCGACGTCGTCGGTGTCGTACGCCGAGGCGAACCAGGTGAAGTTCATCCAGGCCCACCAGATCGCGAAGAAGACCTGCAAGAACGGCACCAGCCCGGCCAGGCCGTGACCGGCGGCGATGCCGTGCGCGAACTCCGCGGTGACGGCCGCGACCGCGACCACGAACGTGAGGTCGAACAGCAGCTCCAGCTGACTCGAAACCCGGTGCGGCTCATCGATGGCACGAGCGCTCATCCGGATTCGGATCCGGATTGTCGAGCCTGCTGGTGGCAAGGTCCTGCTCCTGTCGCTTCGCAACGTACGGTCCGTGACAACGCGGCACCGAGATCGCACATGCCGCCCGCTCCGGCTCGCCCTCCGGGGGAGAGCCGGACACGGGACCGAAGTGCGGGTGCGGCGGTGACCTACGAGCGCCCGGGCTGCTTTCCGGTCGCGTTCCGGCCGGGCCAGTCGTGGTAGCGGATCGTACCGAGGGTGGCGTCGTCGTCAAGGGGAACCAGCGACCGCTCGTCCAGCTCACTGCCGAAGTAACGCGCGTGCGGGTCGGTGACCACCTCGCGCGGATCGCCCCAGGCGGCCAGCGCCTGGCGGAAGAACTCATCCATCCGGAACTGCTCAGGCCCGGCGATCTCGACCCTGCCGTTCAACGGCGCCCCCACCGCGGTCCGCCCAACCGCCAGGGCCACGTCGTCACCCGCGATCGGCTGGAACAGCACGGGCGCCATGTGCACCTTGCCATCCACCGTGGCGTCGTCGGCGATGCCGCGGGTGAACTCGAAGAACTGGGTCGAGTGCACGAGTGAGAACGGGATCCCCGACTTCTCGATCAGCCGCTCCTGGGCGATCTTCGCCGCGAAGTAGCCGTTGTCGGGCATCCGTTCCGTGCCCACGATCGAGACCGCGACGTGGTGACCGACGCCCGCCTCCGCCTCCGCCGCGAGCAGGTTGCCCGTGGAGGTCTCGAAGAACTTCAGCACCGCGGCCCTCTCGAACGACGGCGAGTTCGACACGTCGACCACCACCTGCGCGCCCGCCAGCACCTCGGCCAGCCCCTCGCCGGTCAGCGTGTCGACGCCGGTGTTCGGCGACGCCGCCACCGCCTCGTGACCCTGCTCGCCCAGGTTCTTCACCAGCTTCGACCCGATCAGGCCCGTCCCGCCGATTACCACGATCTTCATCGCGATCCCTTTCGTCCACCGGGCCGCCTCGTTGCCACCCGGTCGCCAGCTAAGACCGGGCAGCCTCCGGGCTTGTGACAGCTGCCGCGAAATTCCTCGGCTGACGGCTGACGGTTGCCCGCGGGCCGGTGCGGCTCAGCGAACGGCCGTACGCCGGCGGACCGCCTCCAGGCCGATGACGTCGTCCGGCGGCGCGTCCGGCACGTCGTGGTCGAACCGGGCCAGCACCCTGACCCTGAGCGCCACCAGCGCGATCACGGCGATGGCCAGCGCGAACACCACGTACATGAACGCCACGCCCCGGCCCTCGCCGACGCCGACGACCTGGCCGGCCGTGCTCGCCAGCGGCCCGTCCGGGGCGAGCAGCGGCTCGAACAGCGAGGTCCCGTACGGAGCGACCAGGCCGAAGCCGATCGGCAACGTGGACCAGGCGATGAGGGTGTTGAGCGCGATGACCCGGCCGTGGAACCGCTGCGGCACCTTGACCTGGATGATCGTGGCGTAGACGCCGTTGACCAGGGTCAGCGCCAGCGACATGCCGAACGCCCCGACGGCGATCACGATCAGGCTCTCCCGCAGGCCGGTGACCAGGCAAAAGGCCGTGCCTGGGCCTCGGCGGTGCCGGACGAACGGCTCGGCCACCGGATCGTGTGCCACCTGGCCGCGCCGGTCACCCCGGAGGAGGCGCACGCCGCGTGCCTGGCGCTGCTACCGGGCCGGATGGCCGCGATCGCACCGCACCACTACGTCGTGGCCGGGGTCGCCGAGGGGACGGGTCGCCCCGCCCCGGCCGAGGTCCCCGTCCCTAGCAGAGCGCCAGGGCCGTATGGACGAGTTGGAGGTGGGTGAACGCCTGAGGGAAGTTGCCCAGATGGCGCCCCTGGACGGGGTCGTACTCCTCGGCGAGCAGGCCCACGTCGTTGGTGAGGGCCAGCAGCCGTTCGAACAGGGCCATGGCCTCGTCCTTGCGGCCGACGAGGCTGAGCGCTTCGGCCAGCCAGAAGCTGCAGGCGAGGAAGGCGCCTTCGGCTCCGGGCAGGCCGTCGATGTCGTTGCTCTCCGAGACCGGATAGCGCAGCACGAAGCAGTCGGTCATCAGCTCGCGTTCGATCGCCTCGATCGTGCCGGTGACCCGGCGGTCCTCAGGGGGCAGGAAGCCGACGATCGGGATGAGGAGCAGCGCCGCGTCGACTTCGTGCGAGCCGTACGACTGGGTGAACGTGCCGCGCTCGCGGTCGAAGCCCTTGGTGCAGACCTCGGCGTGGATCCGGTCCCGCATGGCCCGCCAGCGCCTGAGGGGACCGGTGTGGCCGAGTTCCTTGATCGCCCGCACCTGCCGGTCGGCCGCCACCCACGCCATGACCTTGGAATGGACGAAGTGCCGCCGCGGGCCGCGGACCTCCCACAGGCCCTCGTCGGGCTGGGCCCAGCTGCGCTCCAGGAAGTCCATCAGCCGGCAGGCGGTGGACCAGGCGTAGTCGTGGGGCGGCAAGCCCAGTTTGCGGGCCCGGTAGAAGCAGTTGAGCACCTCGCCGTAGACGTCGAGCTGAAGCTGGCCGGCCGCGTCGTTGCCGATCCGCACCGGCCGTGAGCCTTCGTACCCGGGAAGCCAGTCGAGCGTCTGCTCCGGCAGGCGCCTTTCGCCTGCCACGCCGTACATGATCTGGAGGTCCTCCGGGCGGCCCGCGATGGCGCGGAGCAGCCAGTCGAGCCAGGCGCCCGCCTCTGTGACGTACCCGGATTCGGTCAGGGCGTCGAGCGTCATCGCGGCGTCGCGCAGCCAGCAATATCTGTAGTCCCAGTTACGCACCCCGCCGAGATGCTCGGGCAGCGACGTGGTGGGAGCCGCCACGATGCCGCCGGTCGGGCTGTAGGTGAGCGCCTTGAGCGTGATGAGGGAACGGACCACGGCGGCGCGGTGGCGGCCCGGGAGCCAGCACCGGGAGACCCACTCCTCCCAGAACCGGCTGGTCTCGGCGAGTTGCTCACCGGGATCGATGCCGTGGGGCTCCGGCTGGTGCGAGGGGTGCCACGTGAACACGAACGACCGGCGTTCCCCCGCGGCGACCGTGAAGGTGCCGATGTGCCGGTCGCCGCTTCCCTCCAGGTCGAGGGGAGCGTCGATCCAGACCGAGTCGGGCCCGCCGATGGCGTGCAGACGACCGCCGAAGCGGCGGGTCCACGGGATGATCCTGCCGTAGTCGAACCGGATGCTGATCTCTGTGGTCATGTCCACCGTCCCGGACACGCCCTCCACGATCCGGACCAGGGCGGGGTTGGCGTGCCGGGGAGGCATGAAGTCGACGACCTTGACGGTCCCTGTGGAGGTCTCCCATACGGTCTCGAGGATCAGCGTGTCGTCGGCGTACGCGCGTCGCGTGGCCATCTCGTGCCCGGCGGGGGCCAGCCGCCAGAACCCGTTGGACTCGTCGCCGAGGAGCTTGGCGAAGCATGCGGGAGAGTCGAACCGGGGAAGGCAGAGCCAGTCGATCGATCCGTCGCGAGCGACGAGGGCGGCTGACTGCGTATCCCCGATGAGGGCGTAGTCCTCGATCCGCATGTGGACCACGCTACTCGCCGGGCAACGCGTCATCGCCCGGGCATGTCTCCACGCGAGGGCGGGAACCCCCATGGTGACCAGGTGCCCCCTGGCCAGGCACGCCGCAAAACTACGGCGCTCTCACTTCCGGTTTCCTACGGTCGCCTCGTCGTTGAAACCCGCACGAAGGTGACCAGGCGGGGCACGGCGCTGTTGCGGACGAGGGACATCGGATGATCAGCCGCGGAACCGGGAGACGGCGGTACGCCGGATCTCGACATCGCCGTCAGGTGTGGCGATACCCATGGCGTAGAGGCCCGGCCGGTCGCCGTTGAAGCGCAACGGGAGAGCGTCGACCTCTTCCCCGAGGTAGTCGCGCAGGTCCTGCGCGGTGCCGCCGACCTCCAGCCAGGTGATCCCGGCGGGCGTGACCGTACCAGGCGGATCGCATGGCTGGCGGGCGGCGTGCTCGTTCATGTCCTCGAAGTGGAACACGTTCGGGATGCCGCGTTGCCAGCACCATACGCTCTCGGGCACGCGGGCAGGCGCGGTGATCTTGCCGTCCTTGCGGACGCGCAGGCCGAAGTCGACGATCTCCGTGTTCAGCCGCCTGGAGATCTCTTCGAGCTCCTCCCGTGTGTCGACGCGCAGACACCAGCCGAGGAAGACGTCTCCGGCGACGCATTCCTCATAGAACCACCTGGCGATCGGGTTGCTCGCGATGGCATGAGGGTGGACCACGCCCTCCACCTCGATGTACTGGTCATTGCCGAGAGGCACGATGCGGTTGGCGATGCCGGCGTGGGGAAACCATCCACCCTCGTACTGACCGAAGCCGGTCTCCTGGCAGAGCCTGTGGGCGCCCTCGTACACGTTCTGCGTGCCGAGAGAGATGTGGTCGATATGCAGCATGATCTGTCCTGCCTTCAGTTGTTCAGTGGGAGATCCAGAAGACGGTCTTGCGCCCTATGAGCTGGACGAGGTAGCTCAAAATCCCGGTCAGCAGTGACAGCAGGACGATGGAGGCGAAGACGCGGGCGGAGTCCAGGCGGTAGCCGTCACGGAGGATGGCCGCCCCCAGGCCCCGTTGCGCGCCGACGAACTCGGCGACGACGGCGCCGATCACGCTGAGCGTCACCCCGATGTTGAGCCCGGCGAACACGAAGACGAGCGCGTTGCGCGCCTTGACGTGCCGGAAGGTCTTCCATCGTCCGGCGCCGTAAACCTTCATCAGCTCCAGTTGGTCCGCCGGCGAGCCCTTGAGACCGGAGAGCGTGTTGACGAAGACGGGGAAGAACGTGATCAGCGCGACGAGCACCGTCTTGGACGTCAGGCCGTACCCCAGGACCACGGCGAAGAGCGGGGCGACGGCGACCTTGGGAACCGCCTGCAACGCCACGACGTACGGCGAGATGATTCGGTCGACCGCCCGGAACTCGCCGACGACCGTGCCCAGGCCGATGCCGACGAGGCCGCCGAGCAGGAAGCCGAGCAGGACCTCCTTGACGGTCTCCCAGATGTCGGGCAGGTAGTCGCCGGACGCGAGCCCGGTCCAGAGCGCGTCCGCGACGTCGAACGGCAGAGGCACCAGCGCTCGGTTCACGCCGAGAAGGGGGAACAGGTACTGCCAGCCGGCGATGAGGGCCGCGAAGACGAGCAGGCCGATCAGGTGCCAGCGATCGATGCCGAAACGGCGGTGGGCTTGGCCTTTGGGGGAGGCCGCGGCCTTCCTGGCTGCGGGGCGGGCCATTTCCCGGGTGCTCACGCGGCCTCCTCGTTCTCGAAGTGCTTGCGGACGGCGGCCACGTACTCGCCGAAGCTCTCGGAGTTGAGCATGCGCAGCGTGCGAGGGCGAGGCAGGTCCACGGTGATCTCGTCGACGATGCGGCCGGGGCGGGCGCGCATCACCAGCACGCGGTCGGCGAGAAACACCGCCTCCGGGATGCTGTGTGTGATGAACAGGACCGTCTTCTCGTCCTCCATCCAGATGCGCTGGAGCTCGAGGCTCATGTGGTCGCGTGTCAGCGCGTCCAGGGCGCCGAACGGCTCGTCCATCAACAGCACTTTCGGATCGTGTACGAGCGCCCGTGCGATCCCGACCCGCTGCTGCATGCCGCCGGACAGTTCGTTCGGGTAACTGCCGGCGAAGTCCGAGAGACCGACGAGGCCGAGGAAGTGCTCGGCTCTCACCCGCGCCTCGGCACGGGACATGGGTGTCAGGTCGGCGGCCAGCATGGCGTTGCTCAACACTGTCCTCCAGGGCAGGAGGGCGGGGCGCTGGAACACCATGCCGATGTCGGACCGGGGACCGATCACGGGCGTGCCGTCCAGCCGTACGGTGCCGGAGGACGCGCCGAGCACGCCCGAGACCAGGCGGAGCAGGGTGCTCTTCCCGCATCCGCTGGGTCCGACGATGACGACGAACTCGGAACGGTCGATCCGGACGCCGATGTCCTCCAGCGCCGTCACCTCGGCGCCCTGCCGGGTGACGAAGGTCTTCGACACCGAGTCGATCTCGATGAGGTGATGTGTCATGGCAACTCCCGTCACAACCCACACGCCGTGGCTTCGGCCCGCAGCGCGTCGTGGTCGAAATCGTTGGCCTTGGCGGTGAGCCCGTCGATCGCGGGCAGCAGCCGCTCGGTGGGGACGGGCGTCGTGAGCTGCCCAGTCCGCTGCAGGAAGGCCTGCATGGCGGTCAGGCCCTCGGCCGGGACGGCTCCCCAGTCATGCCCACCGTTCGCCTGGAAGGTGAGCTCTCGGTCCTTCAGCGAAAGCGTCATCGCGGTCTTCTCCTGGTCCGGAGTGAGGCCGCCGGCGCCCGAGCCCGCGTAGTCGGTCCGGAAGATCTTGGCGGCGCATTCCGGAGACGCCTGGAGGAACGCCATCGACTTCGCCACTCCCCGGGCGATGGCCTCGACCATCTTCGGGTCGCCGTCCGCGACCTGCTTGGTGGTCAACAGGCCGTAGTCGGGAAACTTCCGCCACTGCTCGTCGTACATGAAGGTGTACTCGGCGCCCTGCGCGATCTGGTTGTCCAGGTCGGCGGCGAAGCTGAAGAACGCCTGCACCCGGCCACTGCTCAACGCCTCGTAGGCGGCGGCGCCGAAACCGACGACGATCTGCTCGACGTCCTTGTTCGGGTCCAGCCCCGCGTCCCGGAGCAACTGGTCGAGGTAGACGGCCCCGCCGCTCCCGGCGACTGCGACGCCGATCTTCTTACCCTTGAGCTGGGCCGGCTGGGTTATCCCGCTGTCCTTCGGCGTCACCAGGCTCCACTGGTTGTTGGCGGTCGCAGAGACCACCTGGATGTCCGCGTCCCCACGCGCCGCCGCGGCCAGGCCGGGAGCGGTGTTCCCGATCACGAACTGGGCGCGGCCGCCGATGAGGACTTGCGTGGCGGCCTGCGTCCCCTGGTTGGGCACCAGCGTGACGTCGTAGCCTTCTTTGCGCCACCACTGCCGGGCGAGCGGCAGGTAGGCTTCGACGACCGTCAGGCTGAACGCCGGGTTGCCGAAGGCGATGGTGACCTTCTTCAGACCCGCGGAGTCCGAGTCGGCGCCGCACGAGGTCAGTGCGGCGCTGACGATCACTGTGAGAGCGGCGGCGAGCGTGCGCAAGCGCAGGGTTGTCTTCATGGGGGAGCGTCTTTCTCGAGGTGGCCTGCGTCGGCGTATACGCGGAGCGGGTCGCGACGGCCGCGAGGATTGCATCGATTGTTGGCGGGCTCACGTATCGAAGGAAGCCAATCCTTCCGATGGCTAACATTGAAGAAAGCTATGAGTCGGGAGGACCCTGCCCGTCCTCACGGCTGCAGAGGCCCCGCGGTATAGGGAGAGGTGTCAGGTGGTGAACGAGGGGCCGGAACGGGAGCGCGTGGCCGAGCTGCGCCTGTCCGGGCTTGATCTTCCGCAACTGCACGCCCTGCACGCCTTGCTTACTGAACGCAGCGTCACCGGGGCCGCAGCCCGCCTCGGTCGCAGCCAGCCGACGCTGTCCGGCTCGCTCGCGCGCCTACGCCGGCACTTCGGCGACGAGTTGCTGACGCGCTCCGGCAACCACTACGCGCTGACACGTTTCGCCGAGCAGCTGCGGCCTCTCACGACCATCGCCGTTGCCGCCGTCGAGCGGGTGTTCGGTGCCGAGGCGGAATTCGACCCGCGCCAGACCCGGCGCGAGTTCACCGTCGTGTCGTCCGATCACGGCATCAGCATCCTCGGCGGTCCGCTGGTCGCCCGGATCTCCCGGGAGGCTCCGGGCGCACGCGTCCGGTTCATCCCGGTGACGCCGGAGTCGATCAGTCGGAAGGAGGAGTTCTACCACACGATCGACGGGGTGCTCATGCCGCACGGCTACCTTGACCTGCCCCGCAACATCGACCTGTACGCCGACCGATGGGTGTGCGTGGTCTCCGCGGCCAACTCGCGGGTGGGCGAGCGGCTCAGCATGTCGGATCTTCAAAAGCTGCCGTGGGTGGCTACGTTCAGCGACCCGCTGGTGCGGGCACCCGCGTGGCGGCAGATG
The DNA here is from genome assembly GCF_002027145.1 of Microbispora sp. GKU 823. Classification (NCBI taxonomy): domain Bacteria; kingdom Bacillati; phylum Actinomycetota; class Actinomycetes; order Streptosporangiales; family Streptosporangiaceae; genus Microbispora; species Microbispora sp. GKU 823. The sequence continues at coordinate 16,860 of NZ_MWJN01000004.1, forward strand.
GAACTGCTCGGGGTGAGTCCACGGGTGTGCGCGGTCGCGGAGTCGTTCCTGGCGCTGCCTCACCTCGTCCGCGGTTCGGACGCTGTGGCTCTGCTGCAGGAGCGCGTCGCGGCGCTGGTCGCGTCGGGTCCGGAGTTCCGGATCCTGGAGTGTCCCTTCGAGGCGATGCCGTTGGTCGAGGCGTTCTGGTGGCATCCCCTGCACGATGACGATCCCGGCCACGCCTGGCTGCGCCGTTGCATCTCGGAACTCCAGCCCGCCGCATAGGTTTTACCTATTCCTGTCATAGGCAGGATTAGCTTCCTTTGTGTGGTTGGCGGACGAAAAATCGATGACACCTCGATCAATCGTCCCTCACCACCTCTGGAGGCCCGCTCATGGATCGTCCGGCGCCGTCGCCGCCCGCGTTGGACGTGCACGCGCACGTCTGGCTCGACGCGGTCGAGGAACTCGTTGCCGGGCAGCCGGGATACCGGGTCAACGGCCGGCTCGAGCTGCGCCGGGCGGGTACGGAGTCCGCCGCGATCAACGCCGAGCAGGCGGCGCTGCTCCGGCCGCTGCTCACCGATGTGACCGAGCGCGTCGCGGCCATGGATGCTGCCGGGGTGCAGGCCCAGATCGTCTCGATCGTGCCGACGCAGTACCACAACTGGGCCGATCGAGGGCTCGCCGCCGAGATCGCTGCGGCGACGAACGCCGGTGTCGCGGCTCACTGTGCCCAGCGGCCTGACCGGCTGGCGGGGCTCGGCGTGGTGCCGCTGCAACATCCGGACCTCGCGGTCGCCGCGCTGGAAGACGCCGTGCTCGTCCACGGCCTGAAGGGCGTGGAGCTCTCCTCGCATGCCCCCGGTGGTGTTCCCGTCGAACTGTCCGACCGGCGGCTGGACGCCCTGTGGCAGCGGGGTGTGGAGCTGGGGGCCGTGTTCCTGCTGCACCCGTGGGGGTGCACGCTCGACGAGCGCCTCGACCGCTGGTACCTGGCGAACACGGTCGGTCAGCCTGTCGAGCACGCGGTGGCCCTCTCTCACCTCATCTTCGGCGGTGTCCTGGACCGTTTCCCGGATCTCCGGCTGATCGCCGCGCACGGCGGGGGCTACCTGCCTGCGTTCATCGGCCGTGCCGACCACGCGTGGCGGCATCGCTCTGACGCCCGAAGCTGCGCCGAGGAGCCGAGTTCGTACCTGCGGCGCCTGTGGTTCGACTCGCTCGTCCACACTCCGGACGCGCTGCGCAGGCTCGTCGAGACCGTCGGCAGTGAGCGCGTGGTGCTCGGCTCCGACTTCCCGTTCGACATGGGCGTCACCGACCCCGTGGCCCGCGCCCGCACCGCCCTCGGCCCTGATGAGGCCGCCGCGGTAATGGGCGGGAACGCCGAGCGGCTCGGCCTGTTCCCGGAAGTGCTCGCACCTCAGATCACCTGACCCCGCGCGTTAGCCGCAGGAGGGAGTACCCCCCATGACCGCCATCTCTCCCGCTGTCGCCAGGTCGATCGTCCTGCGACGTAGTGCCGTCGCCAGCACGGTCGGCAGTGCCGTCGAGTTCTACGAGTTCACGATTTACGGCTTCCTCGCCGTGGTGTTCGCACCGCTGTTCTTCCCGTCGAGCGATCCCGCCGCGTCGACGCTGTCCGCGCTGGCCGTGTTCGGCGGCGGCTATCTCGCCCGGCCGCTCGGCGGCATCCTGTTCGGCGTGCTGGGTGACCGGATCGGCCGCCGCACTGTGCTGATGTCCACGATCTTCCTGATGGGTGGAGCGTCGACGCTGATCGGACTGCTGCCCACCTACAACCGTGCCGGGTTGCTGGCACCCGCGCTGCTGCTGGCGTTACGGCTGCTGCAAGGCCTGTCGGCGGGCGGGGAGTTCACCGGCGCCCAGACCTACATCGTCGAGATGGCGCCGGCCCACCGCCGGGGTGCGCTCGGCTCGCTGCCCGCGCTCGGCATCGGGCTCGGCTTCGGCACGGCCTCGCTCGTCGTCGCGGCGACCAGCGCATCCCTCAGCGCGGAGCAGATGAGCGCGTGGGGCTGGCGGCTGCCGTTCCTGCTGTGCCTGCCGCTCACGATTGTTTGCCTGTTCCTGCGACTGCGGCTGGAGGATTCGCCGGAGTTCGCCGCGATCGTTGCGAACGCGGCCGTCACCCGCACTCCGGTGCGCGACGTCATACGCGGCCACCTGGGCGACGTGTCGCGCGTCGCCGCCCTCACCGTCGCCACACTCGGCCCGGGCTTCCTCGTCAAGCTCTATCTGGGCATCCATCTCGTGCAGGTCAAGGGCATGGACCCGATCGCCGTTTACGGACTGCTCGGCGTGCTGCTGCTGTCCACCGCCGTGCTGTTTCCCCTCATGGGTCAGGCCAGCGACCGGAAGGGCCGACGGCCGATCATGAGAATCGGCTTCGCCGCCTTCTTGGTCCTGTCGGTGCCGCTGTTCCTCGTCGTGGACGCCACGTCACGCCTGTGGCTCATCGCGCCGATGGTGCTGGTGTTCGCCGCAGTCGAACCGTTCGTCTCGGCGGCGGTCTACACGACCTTCGCCGAGCTTTTCCCCGCCCGCATGCGCTACACGGCGACGTCCATCGGCTTCAATCTCGGGACCATCGTGGCCGCGGGCTTCGGACCGTACATCTGCAGCAGGCTCACGGCCTGGATCGGCTGGGAGGCCGCGCCGGGGCTGTGGGGAGCGGTGTGCGCCCTCCTCGGCCTGCTCGTGCTGGGGTTTACCAGGGAGACCGGCCGCACCGCGCTCGCCCGATGAAGGAAAACCAGGAGGAGCGGCCGCGCCGCTCGCCGCTGAAGGAGGCAAACGTCCGTGCGCAGAATCGTCGACATATCGGTGCCGTTGCGCTCAGGGATCGCGTCCGACCCGCCCGGTTACCTACCCGAGATCGACTACTACAGCCACGCCGACACGGCAGAGGAAGTGATCGCGTTCTTCCCCGGATCCACTGTGGACGACCTGCCCGATCGTGAAGGCTGGGCCATCGAGCGAGTCAGGATCAACACGCACAACGGCACGCACCTCGACGCCCCGTACCACTTCTCGTCCGTGATGGACGGCGGTGCACGAGCGATCACGATCGACGAGGTGCCGCTGGAGTGGTGCCTGCAGCCGGCGGTGAAGCTCGACTTCCGGCACATGCCGGACGGCTACGTCGCCACAGCGGGCGACGTCGCGGCCGAGCTGAAGCGGATCGGCCACGAACTGCGACCGCTGGAGATCGTCGTCGTCAACACCGCCGCGGGGACCCGCTACGGGCACGACGACTACGTGACCACGGGTTGTGGCATGGGCCGCGACGCCACGCTGTATCTCCTGGAACGCGGAGTACGGCTGACGGGCACGGACGCGTGGAGCTGGGACGCGCCCTTCGCGCACACCGCGCGCCGGTACGCCCGTGAACGCGATCCCTCCGTCATCTGGGAGGGTCATCGTGCCGGCCGCGACATCGGTTACTGCCATCTGGAGAAGTTGCACGCGCTGGAACAGCTCCCCGCCGACGGGTTCCAGATCGCCTGCTTCCCGGTGAAGGTCCATGCCGCGTCCGCGGGCTGGACACGAGCGGTGGCGATCCTCGATGACGACCACAGCGAGACGGGAGCGGGCCGATGAGCGTCGTGATCACCGTGGCCCCGACCGGCCCGATCGCCTCGAAGAGCGACAATCCTCACCTGCCCACGCAGCCGGAGGAGATCGCCGACGCGGTCGCCGAGGCGTACGCCGCAGGTGCCTCGGTTGCGCACATCCACCTACGCGACGCCGATGACCGCCCCACCGCCGACCTGTCGATCGCGCGGCGCACGATGGACCTCATCGCCGAACGCTGCCCGATCCTGGTCCAGCTCTCCACCGGTGTCGGACTGGACGTGCCGTACGAGGAGCGAGCGGCGTTGGTCGAGCTGCGCCCCCGGATGGCGACGCTCAACCCGTGCAGCATGACCTTCGGGACGGGGGAGTTCCGCAATCCGCCCGCCGAGGTCCGGCGCCTGGCCGCACGCATGCGTGACCTGGGCGTGAAACCCGAGCTCGAGATCTACGACACCGGACACCTCGAGGCCTGCACGCGACTGCGCGACGAAGGACTGCTCGGCGACGAGCCGTTGCAGTTCTCCATCGTGCTCGGCGTCTCGGGAGGCATGGCGGCGACACCGGAGAATCTGCTCACGATGGTCGGCCGCCTGCCAGAAGGATCGGTGTGGCAGGTCATCGCCATCGGGAGGGCCAACCTGCGGCTCACGGCGATGGCCCTCGCTCTCGGCGGCAACGCCCGCGCCGGGCTGGAGGACGCACTGTACCTCCGCAAAGGTGAGCTCAGCCCGGGCAACCTGCCGCTCGTCGAGCGGACCGTCCGGCTCGCCCGCGACCTCGACCTGGAGATCGCCACCGTCGAGCAGACGGAACGCCTCCTCGACCTCCCCGCAGCACGGGCCACCTGACGTCGCACCGGAATCTCGGTGGTGAGGCGTCAGGAGGGTGGGTTCGCGTCGTACGCGGCCCGCGCCGCGACGACGGCGGGGATGTGTCGCTCGGCCCAGGCGCGGACCTCGGCGAGCGGCCCGTCGAGCGAGCGCCCGAGAGGCGTCAGCGAGTAGTGGACGGCCGGGGGCACGGTCGGCTCGACCCGGCGCCGCACCAGCCCGTCGCGCTCCAATGACCGCAGCGTCTGCGACAGCATCTTCTGCGAGATGCCGGTGATGCGCCTGCGCAGCTCGGCGAAGCCGACCTCGCTGGGCTCGGCGTCGGCGAGCACCTTGATGAGCATCGACTCCCACTTGCCGCCGATGCGGTCGAGCACCTGCCGCGTGGGGCAGGCCGGGTCGAAGAGGTCTCCGGGGGAGGAGTGCGCCGCCGGGGTGGTCACCTGCCGCGCTCACGCGGGTGTGCGTCGCGCAGGGTCGGCTGGAGGGCGCGCTGAGCGCCGACGGCGCCGTCCGCGTCTTCAAGGGCGTGCCGTACGCCGCGCCGCCCATTGGGCCGCTGCGCTGGAGGACGCCCCGGCCTCCCGCGTTCTGGGAGGGCGTGCGCCCGGCCACCGTGTACGGACCCGTCGCGCCGCAGCCGCGCGTCCCGCCCTCCTCGCTGTACTTCCCGGGCGAGCGGGCGCAGAGCGAGGACTGCCTCTACCTCAACGTGTGGAGCCCGGCCGAGCCGGAGGAACCGCGTCCCGTCATCGTCTGGTTCCACATCGGCACCTTCCTGTACGGCTCCGGGTCCGCGGGCGCCGGTCCCTTCTCCGACTACGACGGTCAGGCGCTCGCCCGCGCCGGCACCGTTGTCGTCACGGTCAACCACCGCCTCGGCACAGCGGCGGGTTGTTCGGGCCGGCCGCGGACAGCGTCGGGATCAACGACCTCCTGCAGGACCTCCCCGCGGCGGAACGCAGCGGCGTGCGCCTGACCGGCCTGCTCGGGGTCCGCTCGCTGGAGGAGTTGCGCGCGCTCGCCCGGCCGAACTGGCTGCTGCGCACCTCCCGGCCGAGCGGCCGTTCCGCATGGCCTTCCTGCCCGTGCCCGTGGGCCGCGGTGACCGACACCTCCTGGCCCATCGTGGACGGCCACGTCCTGCCGCGCAGCCCCTACGAGGTGTTCTCGGCGGGTGAGCAGGCACGCGTCCCGCTCCTCACCGGCAACGCCGCCGGCGAGGCGGCCGCCATGCCGGGGCTCGCCGACGTCGCCGCCCACCGCGCGGACGCCGAGCGGGAGTACTGCGACCTGGCCGGGCGGTTCCTGTCGCTGTACCCAGCGGAGACGGACGAGGAGGCGTCCGCCGCCAGCGTGACGGCCAACAGCGACCGGATCTTCACCTGGCAGAACCGCACCTGGGCGCGTCTGCACGCCCGCACCGGCGCGGCGACGTGGCTGTACCGCTGGGAGCACGAGCCGCCGGTGCCCGCCGGGTACGCCGAGGGCTCGCCCGGCGCGTTCCACGCCTGCGAGATCCCGTACACATTCGGCACGCTGGACGCCCGCGACTGGGACTGGCGGCCGGTCGACCGGGAGCTGTCGGCGACGCTGTCCGGCTACTGGACGGCGTTCGCCGCGACCGGCGACCCGAACGGCACCGATTTGAACGGCGGCGACCCGAACGGCGGCGACCCGAACGGCGGCGAGCCGAACGGCGGCGAGCCGAACGGCGGCGGGCGGCCGTTCTGGGAGCCGTTCGACCCCGATCACCCGGCCGTGCTCCGCTTCGCCGCCCGCATCACGCAGGGCCCGCCACCCGACGCCGCCCGCATCGCCGTCCTCTCCGAGCACTACGCCCGCCTGCGCGACAGGTGAGCCGGGCCGGGCGCCGCGTCCCCGGCGCTGTGCCTGCGCCGGCGCTGCGCCGCGCGGTGCGAGCCCGGGGCGGGGGCTCACGTCTGCGGTGCGCAGACCTCTACCGACGGGGACCAGCGGGGGATCTCGCCCATCCCGGACGGCAGCCGCAGGCTCTTGCTGTAGCCGAACTCGTGCAACGTCTCCAGGGCGTGCTCGCGGCCGTACCCACTGTGACCCACCCCACCGAATGGGGTCCCGGTGAAGGCGCGGTTGTAGTTGTTGACGAACACCATCCCGGCCCGGATCGCGCGGCTGACCCTCAGCGCGCGTTCGGAGTCGCGGGTGAAGACGCCGGCCACAAGGCCGAAGTCGGTCCCGTTCGCGATGCTGACCGCCTCGTCCTCGTCGTTGAAGGGGATCAGGCACACGACGGGCCCGAAGATCTCCTCGTTGGCGATCCGCATGTCCCGGGTGACGCCGGTGAACAGCGTCGGCGCGACGTAGTAGCCGCCTGCCAGTGCCGGGTCGGCCGGGAGTGCGGCCTGCGCGGCGATCGTCGCACCTTCGGCCACCCCGATCTCGATGTAGTCCAGCACGCGCCGTCGCTGCGCGTCGGTGACGAGTGGTCCCACGTGGGTCGCGGGGTCGGCGCCGGGGCCGACGCGCAGCCGGGCGACGGCCTCGGCGTACCGCCGCGCGACCTCCTCGTAGACGCTCTGGTGTACAAGCACGCGCGAGGCTGCCGTGCACGCCTCGCCCTGGTTGAAGAACCCTCCTTCGACGGCCCACGGCAGGGCCGAGTCGAGGTCCGCGTCCTCGAAGATCACGAAGGGGTTCTTGCCGCCGAGCTCCATGAGGGTCGGCGTGAGGTTGTCGGCCGCGGTTCTGATCACGGCCGCGCCGGTGCCGGGGGCCCCGGTGAAGGAGATCTTGCCGACCAGCTTGTGCCCCGCCAGCTGGGCGCCGACCTTTCCGGTGCCGGGCAGGATGTGGACGACATCGTCCGGGAGCACGGACTGGGCGAGCTCCACGACCCGCATCACGGACAGCGGCGCCTGCTCCGGCGGCTTGATCACGACCGCGTTTCCCGCGGCGAGCGCGGGAGCCAGCTTCCCGGCCGTGTGCAAGGGGGGCCAGTTGAACGGGACGATCGCCGCGACCACGCCGTACGGCTCCAGGGTCGTGATGTCCAACGTGCCGCCCGCGTCGCGGACCTGACCCGGCATGGCCTCGCACAGGCCGGCGAAGAGCTCGAAGATCGCGATGCAGGCTTCCAGATCGAATCCCCGGGCCTGGGACAGCGGCTTGCCGTTGTCGCTCGACTCGAGCGCGGCGATCTCGTCGGCGTGTTCGCGTACCACCTGGGCGATCTTGGCAAGCCAGCGGCCACGTTCCCGCGGTGTGCGAGCCTTCCAGGCGAAATGCGCGTCGTAGGCCGCCTGGACGGCTTGATTCACCTCCTTTTCGCCGGCCCCCTGAATGGTCACGATGGGTGTGCCCGTGGCGGGGTCGTCCACGGTAAACCGGTCCGCCTCGTCATGAGAGGACCACCGGATCCGCAGGACTTCGGACATCGCCGTCATGGCGTGCTCCTTACTCGATGGTTCGGATGGCGAAGGGGCCGGGCGTGACGTCACGCGGCTCCAGGAGAGAGATGGGGTGGTCGAGCCACCGCGTTCCGCGGTCCTCCGCCGCCGCACCGGCCTGGCCGGGCAGCGTCCGGCGGGGGGGCCAGAGGCTCGTCGGCGTCATGCCGAGCGTCCGATCGCAGGCGAGAACGACCTTCCGGTCCCTTACACCTCTCATCCTGAGCAGCACAACACCGCAAAGGAAGCCAATTCTGCCGATGGCGTGCATAGGAACCATCTATGCGTCCGGCGATGGCAGGTGCTGGTCGAGCAGGCCGATGAACGCCCTCGCCGCGGCTGTGGAACCGCGTGTGAGAGGGGTCGCGACGTGCAGCGGCCACGCCATAGGACGTCCGGAGACGGGCAGCACGCGCACGCCGGGGTGGTCGGGGACGGCGAACGCTGGCAGGAAAGCGATGCCGAGGCCATGCCCGACGAACTCGGCGGCCATCGCGACGTCCGGGGCCTCCAGCACGACGTGCCGCTCAAGCCCGGCCGCCGCGAACTCCCGGTCGATCAGGTCTCGATTGCCGTATCCCGGAGGGCAGTCGATGAACGCTTCCTCCGCTGTCTCCGCCAGGTCGACCTGCTCGCGCTCCGCCAGACGATGATCCGCAGGAACGGCGAGCTGTATCGGCACGACCTTCAGAACGCGCGCCTCGATCCCGGCGGGCACTCGTGGGGGCAACGACAGGAACGCCACGTCGAGTTCGCCGTCGAGGAGTGCCTTCGTCAGCCCGGCCGACCCTGCCGGCGCCAGACGCAACCGCACAGTGACGGCGGGCTGTTCGGCGTGCAGCCGCCCCAGCAATGAGGGCAGGCCGACCAGGTCAACCGATGGCAGCGCGCCCACGTTGACGGTCCCTCGTACGGTGTCCCCGGCCTCGCGTGCCGCATTGCGGGCCTCCGCGGCGGCGGCCAGCGCGCTACCGTCGCCGTGCCCGCGAATAACAATGATCCTCTGTTCATTCACTCCGAAACCGTGTCATGTGATTGCTGCACTCGGTCGAGCATGCCGCTAGCGTAGGAGCCCCGAATTCACCTCGACTGCACGGCACCGCACCCGCCATTCACATTCGCCTACACAATTTCCAGCAACCGAGATTTGAAATCGACGACAATTGGAACCGAGGAATATTGTGAACAAGGAGCTGTCATGAGCCAGGGCACGGCCTCGGCCGGCGGCGGTGTCAGGGGCGTTCCTTCCGAGAAGCGAGCCGGCCGACACCCCTCGTTGGTCCTGCTCGTGGTGTCCACGGCGATCCTGCTCGACGCCCTGGATCTGTCCATCACTCAGGTCGCGCTCCCCGACATCCGCAGAAGCCTCGACTTGTCCACGGCCGGCGTGCAGTGGACCGTCAACGCCTACGTCCTCACCTACGCCGGTTTCCTTCTCTTCGGTGGCCGCGCCGCCGACCTGCTGAGCGCCCGCCGCGTTTTCCTCTTCGGCCTGACCATCTTCGGCGTCATGTCACTGGTCGCCGGGCTCTCGCCGAACGCGGTTGTGGTCATCCTCGCCCGCGCCGTCCAGGGCATCGGCGCCGCTCTCACCGTGCCCTCCAGCGTCGCGATCATCGCCGGCACGTTCGCCGAGGGCCACGAGCGCAACCGCGCCTTCGGCGTCTTCTCCGCGGCCGCCGCCTCCGGATTCTCCGCCGGACTGATCCTCGGCGGCGTCCTCACCGACCTGCTCAACTGGCGCTGGATCTTCTTCGTGAAGGTCCCGATCGTGGCCGCCACACTGATCATCGCGGTCCGCGCCATCCCCCACAGCGCCGAGCCCCATGACCGCTCGCGCAGCTACGACCTGCTCGGCGGCGTGCTCGGCACCGCCGGTCTACTGCTCATCGCGTTCACCGTCACGCAGATCGCCGACCACACTGTCCCGGTGCCTTTGGTCATCGCCTCCGCGGTCACCGCCGTGGTCCTGCTGATCGCGTTCGTTGTCAACGAGGCCAAGCACCCCGATCCTCTCCTACCCCTGGGCATCTTCCGGATGCCGACCCTCCGCAACGCCGACATCTCGTCGCTGGCCGTGCTGGCCGCCCCGTTCGGCTACTCCTACGTGGTCACCCTCTACACGCAGGAGGTTTTGCACTACTCGCCGCTGAAGACCGGTCTGGCGCTGCTGCCAGCGGCGGTGGTGTCCGCGCTGGTTTCCCGCTATATCGCGCCAGCCCTCATCCGCCGCTATGGCATGCGCATCACCGGCAGCCTCGCCGGCCTGTTCCTGGTCGCGGTCGGATTCCTCATGCTGGCCCTTGTCGACGCCGACACCGGCTACGTAACCGTGCTGCTGCCCTCATCGATCATCTGCCTGGGTCTCGGCGTTGGCAACGCCTACCCGACCTACGCCATCGGCGGCGTGACCGGGGTCGGTGTCTCACAGCAGGGTCTGGCGGCCGGCATCCAGCAGACCGCCCTCCAGGTCGGCGGTGGGCTCGGCCTCGCCCTGGTGGCCACAGGCGTGAGCGCCTCGCTTGACGGCAGAACCGACCCGAACGACTACATTCCCGCCCTGCACGTCGGCGCAATCGTCGGCACCGTCATCACACTGCTCGCCGCGGTCGCCACCCTCCTCGGCCGGATGGACACCCCGGAGGCGGCCGCCGAAGAACAGAAGCAAAATTAGGCATTTGAGCCATGCTGATGTCGCGCGGACGCGCCGAGCATGTCCGCGTGACATTGTGAGCACCCTGCCCCTGATCACCTACGTGGAACAAGCCCGCCCCCGACCGCGCGACGAAGGCCAGGTCCACCCGGCGGCTCCCCGTGACCTGCGCCGACTCCCGGGCCGACGCGGCCGTGGCCGTCGGGAAGGTCGGTGGCACCGATCATCCCTTGTGGGTAAAGTTGCCAGTTGACATGGGACCGGAACTCAAGCATCTCCGGTATTTCGTCGCCGTTGCGGAGGACCTGAGCTTCTCCAGCGCCGCCCGGCGGCTTTATGTCTCGCAGCAGGCGCTGAGCCGCATCATCCAGCAGCTCGAACACCAGCTCGGCGTCAAGCTATTCGAGCGCACCACCCGCAGCGTGCGGCTGACCTCCGCGGGTGAGGCGATGCTCGGCCCCGCGCGGCAGTCGATCGCCGCGGCCGAGGACGCACTCACGACCGCCCAGCGGGTCGGCAACGGCGGGTATCAGCGCTCGCTGCGGGTCGACATCTCCTCCAGTGGCCTGCAGACCGGGGCAGTTCTGCTGCGCCATTTCCGGCGACTGCACCCGCAGATTCCGGTGTTGCAAATCGAGGAGGGTGTCACCCGCGGCCTGGTCGCCCTGAAGGAGGGCCGCCTTGACGTGCTGCTCGGGCTGGCCACTCACTGTCCGATCGAGATTCCAACCGAGGTGATCCGGCGGGAGACGATCGTGCTGGGCATGGCCGCCGATCATCCGCTCGCGGATCTGGAGGTCGTGCCGGTGGCGCGGCTGGCCGACTTCGAACTGTTGCTGCCCACCGAAGAGGCGGCCGTCGAGTGGGTCGAGTTCGTCGCGCAGTTCTGCCGGCAGGCGGGCATCCGAGTGCGCAGGTGGCCGGGCGTCACTTACGGCTCGCATGGCGCGGCGGACGTGCTGCGCGAGAGGCTCTGCGTCACACCGACGACGCGCTGGAACGAACCGCCTGCCGACCTGGTGTTCCGCCCGCTCGTCCAGCCTGTGCCGGTGTTCAGCTGGGCCATGATGATCGCACCTGCCGTCGAGAACACGCCTCAGGTCAGAGCCTTCGTCGAGTGCGCCCGCCTGGTCGCCAAACAGTACGACTGGCTGCTGCCACGCGAAGACGACATGTTCCGGGGAGCCGATGCGACGTCGTGAAATCTGCCGTACCTGAGGCGGACCCTGGGTGAGCGTGACGATCACATAACTGACATTGCGCCGTATCGGAAACTTCATCGGGCCGGCCACTCAGGCGGCTCTCCGGTGCATGCGAATCTGAATCAGCTCTCCGTTCGGCTTGGAATTACTCAGCTAATACGCATGGCATTCTTTGCCGCGTGGCGACGCATTTGTGTTACGGTGGAATACGCGATCAGTGGACGCACGGCCGGTGAACATCGGCCACCGCCGGAGATGTTTGACGGGACTCACATGAATACACAGGAACATCGCATCGAGCTCACATACGCGTCGGACCACGTCGTGGTGCGAGTCAATGACACGGTCGTCGCGACCTCCTCCCGGGCGCTTGTACTCACCGAGACGAACTGCCCACCGCGGTACTACCTGCCGCAGGAGGATGTGAAGATGGATCTGCTGCGTTCGACGACGACGACGTCGCACTGCCCGTACAAGGGAGATGCGGTGTACTGGTCGGTTGACACCGGCGAGGCTCCGGTTGAAGACGTCGTCTGGTCCTACCCGGAACCATTCGCGCAGGTCGAGCAGATCAGGGGGGGCTCGCCTTCTGGGCCGAGAAGCCGGGTGTAACCCTGGAAGTGAACGGGCAGGTGGCATAAGCAGTCCCAGTTCACAGCTTCCGCAGGGCAGATTTCGTAACGCGTTGAGGATCTCACGGGCCCGCGTGTTGTCGTAACACAGCGGTTCGAGACCTGTTTGATCGCGCCGAGGCAGGTTCTGGAACCGCGGCAGCCGCCTCGGCGCAAGACCGCGACGGAGCCAGGACACTCAGCTCAGCTTCCCCTCGCCTATATAGAGGCCCACGTGGTGAATTGTGCTGGGATCGCGAGGGGTGTAGGCGAAGAAGACCAGGTCGCCCGGTTGAAGCTGCGAGCGGTCGACGTGCTTGCCCAGTGCCACTGGGGGCGGCGGCATCCTCCACGACTACTTACATGCCGCGTCGTGGGACTGCTGGATGCGCACCGCTGTGATGTCCTGCTCAACGCCACCGACCCGCGGTTCGTGATGCAAGCTGATGGCAGCGGTCGAGAAGCTCATGAAACAGTTCGCGAACGGACGCGCGGTTCCAGTCGACAAGGTCACCAAAGCCATGCCGGTGGTTGCTGTGTTCGCCGGAGCAGGCACCAACGCATACGTCCTTGGCGACGTCGTGCATCAGGCTCGTCTCTACGCCCAGACCCTCTATCTGGCCGAGAAGTACGGACTACCTCTTCCCGAGAACCTCCGACACCAGGGGGATGGCGAATGAATTTCATCCTCAACGGCCGAATCGTCGAACTCGATGCCGCCACCGTGCGGGCTCGGGTCCTGCCAAGCCTGCCTGATCCGATTCGTACCCATTGGGTCGAGATCGACGGTCGGCGTTGGCCACCGAAACAGGCCTTTCGGGTCGCCACTGGACTGATCGACGAGCCCTTCATCAGCCACTTCGCGCTGCGCGTCTTTCAGCGCCTAGGATTCGCAACAAGCTCGATTCCAGGCGAGATCCCGCAGAGCGCGAAGCCAGTTGTCTCAAGCCCAACGACACCACACACTGACGAGGATGCACTCGAAGCCTTTCGCCGACTGGACCTCTTCCTCGCATCGAACGTCCTGACGCCGACGCTCGCAGCGCTGGAGGCGAAGCTGAATGGGATCAGCAAAGCGGCCGCCGCTGATCTCGGCCAGACCACCGGATTCGACGAGGACCTGGTTGACGCTGCGCTCGTTGTGCGTGAGCGGGTGGGAATGCTCGACACACTGATCCATGCAGGCGTCATCACTCAGGTGCTGCCGATGATTCTCGAGGACGACGAGGTGGTCACGAAGCGGCCATCGCTCGGTGCAGGCAACGACCCCGGACGCGTATTCGACTTGGAGACCACCCATCGAGTCGCCGAGTTCAAGCTCTCGTCGTGGAAAGGCCACGACGGCGCGCGCCAGCGCGCACTATTCGCCGACGTCGTCGGGCTGTCTCTCGACGAGACCGATCGGCGGCGCCAGGTCTTCGTCGTTGGCGCGCTGCCGGTCGCCTTCCTCACGACAAGCAAGCGCAACGCGGTCAAGACGCTCTCGAAGGGCCCACTTCGAATCCGAGACGCGCCGGGACTGACCGAGACCATGACGGTATCCGAGTTCACCGCGGCCGCGAACATCGAAGTGATCGACCTCCGGGCAATGATGCCCTGCCTCCGGTAGATCGTCGTCCCCAGCAGGGACTCCTACTTGAAGGGGAGTCCACTCCCGCCGCGGCGAGGGCGAGAACACACCCGCTCGCGGTAGTCGACAGAGCATCGACTGCGGACTGCATGTGGTCGCCACCACGTGCCCATGATGATCCCGCTACTCTCGACCATCGACGCTGTCTGATATCCGCTCATCGACATGAGCGGAAGTGCCGCCGGGCGGCAGGATGGCCAGTCCGCGCAGAGTTTGAGTCGGTAGCCACGTCGCGATCATGTAAAGCTTCAGGCGAGGCCGAAGCGTCAAGCATCAACCGAGGTCCGACACAGCAGGACGGGTCGTGAGCTTGTTCCGCTTTGACGGACACCGTTGGTGTGGTGGTCGGGCCGCGCGAGTTTCTTCGTAGGCGGCGGGGCTAACGTGGCCGAGGCTGCTGTGGAGGCGGCGGAGGTTGTACCAGCTTTCAATGAATTCGAAGATCGCGCTGCGGGCGGCGGCCCGGTGGACCAGCGGCGTTCGTCCAGAAGTTCGCCCTTGAGCGTGGCGAAGAACGACTCGGCCAGCGCGTTGTCCCAGCACTGCCCCCGACGCCCGACCGACAACCGGACTCCGAGCCGCTCCGCCAGGCGGGTTAGGCGGTGCTGGTGTATTGGCAGCCGCGGTCCGAGCGAAAGATCACCGGTGTGGTGGGGCGGCGGTTGCGCCACGCCTGCTGTAGAGCGTCCGCTACAAGCTCGGTGCGCAGGTGGTCGGCGCCATCGTCGCCCTCTTGCCGCCCGGATAACGCTCGTCAGCGCGCGGAGCGCCTGACCTGGGGAAACTCCTCGAAGATCATTTCGCGCATATTTCGCGATCACTGACATGCAGCTGCCTACGGCTGCATCTCGCTGCACATGATCGCCGGGCGGCTAAGAGAAACCCCGGGTGAGGGGCTGTTGGGGCTGATCAAAGAGTGCCCCCGGCCAGGCAAGTCGCAAATCTACGGCGCTCTCACCTGCGGTTTCTTCTGGCCGTCTCGTCGTTGAAGTCCGTACCGAGGTGGCCAAGGGAGGCGGGGCGCGATGAGTCCCTGCTCCCCGGTGGATGCCTGCATTCGATGGACGACAACCGTATCCGTGAGCCTGCTGGCCATGGTCTCCGCGGTCGTGTCGTACCGGCACGTGTATGAACCGGCGCTCCGGCAGGGCGAAAGTGAGTTGGGAGCGGCCCTCGCGCCGTTGGCGGTGGACGGCATGATCGTCTGGTCGCCGGAAGTCTCGCGAGTCTCGGGCCAACGTCGCCGTCGCGCGCACCGTTCCGGCCCGGAACTCCGGATCAAGCGGGGTCTCATGGTACCTGCCACGACTAAACCTCTCCCGGTTCGGTCTCCACGCTACGAGGGAAGCTTGGTTCCGTTCCTTGGTTACGCAGAGGCGGATTTGCTGGTGTTGCCGGGAGGAGGCCCAGCGACCTCAGTATGCGTCCGGTGTCGGCCCCGTCGATGATCATGTAGCAGCGGGGGCACCGGGCGTCGTGGGCGTACGAGTCCATCATGCCGACCAAGCTCGGCTTGATCTGATGACAGTGCTGCAGGACGAGTAGCTCCGCAGGCTCGGTGAACAGTCGGTCAATCTGGTCACCGTTCTTGCCAAGAGCCTTGACGTCCATGGCGCGCGGGTAGCCAGGCCCCTTGAACAGCCACGCGGCCGATACCTGGCGCCCGCGGGCGAACACCCGTGACGTGTAGAGGTCAGAGCGCTCGCCGCCCCAGTCCTTCGGAACGTACGACTCGCCAATCAGTCCGGCGAAGGCGTGCTTCACCGTGTCCTCCGGCACGCGCAGTACCGCCTCAAGCTCGGCCTCGGTGAGGGGAGATGCGAAGTCGATCCCGCTAAACTGGCCGATATCGCTGGGGTAGACGCGCAGTCCCGCTGTTGGGTATTCGGCGGCGAGGTCGTCATCGACGAACGACCTGATTCCGATGAAGACCGGCCTGAGCTCAATCCGCTCCCGGGTAAGGTCGGTGATCGTTCCGATCAGGTAGGCCCGCCTACTCCCGGTGAGACTGCCGATCGCGGACGAACTGGCGGTCCGCGCCGAGTTGAACATGCCAGCGACGCGCACCGGCTCGCCTGCGTTGAGCACCGCCGTGAAGTTGACGGGCTTGAAGCCGGGAGTGTCGCGGTCCCGGTCCCGCTGGAAGGCGAACTCCAGCTCCGCGCCGATGACTTGCCCCGAGCGCACGTCCTGATCCAGGACACACCTAGCCAGCTCACCAATGCCCAGCGTGGGAAGCGCCTTGGCTAGCTCTGAGGCGAGCACATAAGGCAGTGCCGCCGCAGGATCGCTCCTGCGAGCCGCCCGTGCTCGCGCAGACTTCGTCCGCTGATCTCCGAGAAGAGACTGGACCTGGTCCTGGTGCAGGTAGTACGGCTCTAGCGCGATGCGCGTCATCGGCGACTTGACCCTTTCGGCTGGGGCGGACCAGGCTCGCTACCTGGCTGCGATCGGGAGGTGTGAGGAGCAGCTACGGGATGTCCCTGAGAAGGTGGAGTAACTCGTCCACGTCCTGCGGCCTGTCCGCCGGGTCGCGGTGCGTTGCCTCCGCTACTACGCTCCGCCACGGACCGGTCTCAGGAAGTAGTGGTATGTTTGTCTCCGGAGGCTGCCCGGTCAGGATGGCGCCGATGAGCCGTCCGATGCTGTAGATGTCGGTAGCGGGCGTCGCGTCGTGGGGATTGCCGGACAGCAACTCCGGGGCTGCGAACCCCTCGGACCCGAACCCGGAGCCGGTGCGTGTGCGGCGGGGAACACTGGTCTGTCCTCGGGGACGCCGTCCTAGGCCCCAGTCTGCTACGACCCACCTGCCTTGCAGGTGAAGGATGTTCGCGGGCTTGATGTCCCGGTGAGTCCAGCCATCCGCATGGGGTTGGCGCAGGCCCTCGCAGGCCGCCTCGACGAGGCCCCGGAGGGCCGTAGTCTCTCGCAGCCAGTCCACGTGATCGGCGGCGCTGCCGCTCGCGTGCGGCATGATGAACCACCGGCCGTCCGGATCAGCATCCAGCACTGGCATGACGTTCGGGTGGTCACCGTACTGTTGCCCCATGTCGATCTCGCGTCCCATGCGGTGCACTGAGTCGTCATCGCCGAAGCGGAGCCGCTTCAGCGCGATAGTGATGTTGGTAAGCCTGTGTACCGCAAGGAACACTGCGCCTTGGCCGCCCTCGTCGATCGGTTCCGGGGACATGGCGTAGTCTGCCTTTTTCCCGCGCTTGAGCCACCGCACAGCGGCCCACGACGCGTCCTCGCCCGTGCTGGGCAGGGTCCCGTCGGCGAGGAGGACACGGGCAGCCTCAATGGCGTGGTCACGGTAGGGCCCGTCCCGTTGTGCGCTAAGGATGGCCACCAGTGGCCCGGCGGCCGGATAGGGGACGAGTTCGGCGACAAGACGGCGTGCCTCCTCTTCTTGAGCGGCCCGTCGGGCGGCGCGCTGGCTGCTGTGCTCTTGCCGGGCCGCCTGCAGGTCAGGATGAGGAGTCCAGCCACGGGGTGGCAGGACCACGCGGGCGTCGCGGAAGTCACATTCGAGGATGATGCACCCGCTGCGCGCTAGCGCTGCGGCTACGTCCTCGGCGCGGTCGCCGAACGTGGTCACGGCGGACGGCCACCGGCGGAGGCCGCTGGTGGCGAAGGCCCACTGGCTGTCGGTCAGGCCGTCCGGGCGATGCGGCGCCGGGAAGCCTTCCGGTTCCAGGGTGACGCGCGTGATCTTCGGGTTGCCCTTGCGGTCTCTGTCGTAGCTGCCGTCGGGTAGGGGAACGGCGTACGTGGTGAGGTCCGGGTAGACGCTGAGGTGGCGCATCGCGAAGCCTCGCGGGCGGGGCGGCCGGTCATGCCGGCTCGCGGTACTCGTTGCTGGTCAGCCAGGCGCGGAGCAGTTCGACGCGCGGGGCGTGCTCGTCGTAGCCGACGACGACGGGCTGCTCGTTGTACGGGCTGGAGTCTGAGCTGCGGCGCAGCTTGACGTATTGGCCGCAGGCATCGATCGCGTAGGGCTCCATGTCGTCTTGCAGTGCCCCGATGACGGTGATGGATCTGTCCCTGCCGATCTGCCCGAGCAGGGCGACCGCCTCGCGGCGGTGCTGCTTGCCAAGGTTGCGGCCGAGCTCGTCCAAAACGAGGACCAGCGGGCGGCCTGTGCCGCTCGCGGCAGCGGCGGCGCAGACAAGCTTGATCGCCCGATCGTCTATCTGCGCGGTGTTGGCCCGCCGGTTATAGGGGATCGGGCGCCGGCCTTGGGCGCGTCGCCACATCGGTGTGACCTTCCAGTCCCACGCTTCGGTGGGGTCGGCTGGCGGCGGAGGTTCGTCGTACTGGAGCGAGGCCCCGTACCCGCCGTAAGTTGTGTCGAGCCGGTCGAACTCGGCTGCGACGTCGACCAGCTTCTTCTTGATGGCGGACGTGAGCGCGCCCCGGTAGGCCCGGCTAGCCTGGACCGCCTCCTCGTGGCCCATCCGCGCGGCGTCGAGGCTTTTGTGGCGTTCCTTGCGCTGGATGGCGATTTGCTGGCGCTCGTACTGGTCGGTGCCTTCCTGCTGGCGCAGGTAGACGTGGAGTGCGTGTCGCAGCGGGGCGAAGGCGGCCTGCGCCCGCTGGATGCTACCGGGTCCGCGCTGGCTGAACTCTTCCAGCAGGCCGGTGATCTCTATCGGCATACTGGTAGAGGCGGTGGGAGGAAAGCAGTCGGAGACCGCGGTGGTGATCAGGTTTCTTGCTTCCTCCCACCAGTCGTCGCCTTCCAGGACTGCTGGTCGTCCGGCAGGGCGAGTAGGTGCTCGCTGGCAGAGCCGGGGGTGCCCTCCCAGCGGGCGGCCAGTTCCAGGAGGCCGAGCTGCGATTGTTCCTTTTCGAGGTTTTCGCGCTTCTGGCGCCGGGTCTTGTTTGTATTGTCGAGGTCGGTCTTCTGACGCTGCAGTGACTCGATCTGCTGCTGGCGAACGCTCGCCAGGCGGAGTACCTCGTCTCGCTCGGCTTGCGCTGCGCTGAGCGCCGGGGCGAGTCTCACGCGCTCGTCCCGGGCAGCCTGGTCCTTCTTCCGCAAGCTGTCGATCTGCTCGTCCAGCCGGGCGGCCTCGGTTGCGGCTCGTGCGCCTTTCTGCCGACGTTCGGCGGCAGTGACCTGCTGCTTGGCGGCCTTCTTTTTCTCCTCGGCCTGCCGGTGATTGTCGGCTTCCCGGAGGACGTGCTGCCGTGCGGCAGCGATGCGGGCGGCGCGGCCGGTCACGGGCTCGGGGAACCCGCCGACGATCACGATCCCCGCATCATCGTGGATGCGGTCGGGCTCGTCGCGGGCGGTGGTTCGCGCGTCCAGGGCCGCCAGGAAGCCGCCGAGGTCGTAGTGCGGATTGGCATTGCCCGGAAGGCTGGCGGGCGGCGCGCTCGCGGGGAGGTTGGCGGCGATCAAGATTGAGCCGGGGAGGTCCGCCAGGAGCACGCTGGCACTGTCGAGCTTGTTGAAGTCCACGACGGCCGCCTCGCGGTATGGCCAGAGGGCTGGCTCCCATTTTGGCCTCTGCTGATCGTTAAGGCTGATGGCGTCAAGTAGGCCAATGGCGCTGATTCCCTCGGCTTTGAGGAGGTCGATCTGCTGTCGGGCCAGGCCCCTGCCGCTTTCCGTATCCTGCAGGCGTTTCCGGGCGGCGGCGAGCTTGTGCTCCGTCACGCCAGCCGCCTTGATTGCCTCTTCCAGAGTGGAGTCCGCTTCGCGGCGTTCCCGGTCGGCGGTTGGTTCATCACGGCCGTCAGCGTCGCGAGCCGTTTCCCTGGTCGCGCGCAGCCGACGGTCGGCGTCCTCGATCTGCTGTTCCAATGTCGCGATCTGGTTGCCTAGCTCGCGGTCGTCGCCGTCGAGCCTGCCGAGTGTGCTTATTGCGGCCTGCTGCCGCTCCGTGAACGCCTTGTCGTCAACCAGCTGCGCCGCCTGCCCGGCCAACTCCTGAGCCGTACGGTTGTCCCGCTCGATCGCGACGTCGATCTCGCTAATCTCGGCCCGGATGTCGGTGTCACGCTGGAGGGCATCGCACAGCATTCGCGCCGTGCGCGACCGCCAACACTCAGCCGCTTCCGCGACGCGCCTGCGCGCCCGGTCCCGAGCGTCGATGCCGTCCTCGATGACCTGGGCACTGGCCTCCCAGCAAGCAAGCTCGGACGCGGCGTCGCTGGCCTCCTGCTGACGATCGTACTCGTGGCGGCGGGCTTGGCGTTCCTTCTCCAGCTCGCGGTCAATGCCGGTGAGCGCGGCGATCGCCTCGAAGATTCGCCGCTCGGAGATCTCGTTCAGCGGCTGGGCGAGCAGGTTTGGGGTGACGCTGGCTCGTACCGACGTCGAAAGGAATGACACGCACCGTACGTGCTCGCCGTAGAGGGTACGGGGCAGATCGCGGGCGGCCACGTCCTGCCGTCCGGCCCGCGGGGGCAGGGCTTGCCAGAGCGAGTCGGCGGCCTGCTCCCGCTCGGCCTCGCTGTTCCCGGTGGGCAGGTGGAGTCCGTCCTGCCAGCGCAGCTTCAGCCGGGGACCCTTCTGGCTGCTGCGGTCGATGCGGATCCACACAGTTAGGGCGCTGGCCTGAAGCTGTTGGAGGGTCATGGCGGCTGCAGGAGCGAAGACGCCGATGAGGTACCCGTGGTCGGCGTTGCCCCAGCGGTCCTCCCCGCCGGCGTCTTCGGCGTTGAACAGCAGATCGACCGCGGCGGGCGCGCCGGAGCCGAAGCGCCACTGTTCATCGGCGTGCAGCAGGCTGATCTGGGCTATCAGGGACGATTTTCCCGCCCCGTTGGAGTCCTTCGGCCCCTGGCCGGCCACGGCGATGAGGGTGCCGACTGCGATCGGGACGGGGTGTGTGGACAGCCGGGAGATCCGCACGCTTTGCAGGCCGACCAGTACACGGTCGCCGACGATGTCCTCTTCTTGCGGCGTGCTGCCGCTCATGAGCCGCTCCTCGGGGAAATCGCGCTACTTCTGGGGGCGGCCCAGGCTCCGGCGGACCGTGATCGCGGTGGCGAGCGCGGTATCCGGGCCGACGGCCAGGATCAGGTTCTCCTGCAGACGCTGGCACGCGGCCGGAGTGAGCCGGCGCAGCGCCGGTCCGGGGATGTAGGAGGCGCCGGCCATCTCGGGATCGGCGCCGCGTACCGCGCGGACCAGTCCGGCTGCGCGCAGCCACTGGAGGGCCTCGGACAGTCGCCGCTGCCCGTGGACCTGTGACAGCTTCCGCAGGCGGGTCGGGGTGGTCGGATAGGGAGACTGCCAGTCGTCCCCGATCAGACGGCCCTCCGCCCGAGGGATCGCGACCGAGTGGATCAGCACCAGCGTCAGCACGGCCCGTTCGAGTGGCGGCAGGATCCCCCACCCGTTCGCCGCGAGCTCGGCGGCAATATCGTCCCGGTAACCCGACGTCCACAGATAGGAGCCCGCATTGACTCGGATGCGGCCGGTCCTGTGCAGCATTTGATCAAGAAGATGACGCAGCGCAGCGTCTTGGAGCGCGGGCAGCGCGGCCTCGCTGGCTGGCTCGCTGCCGTACTCAACCGCCGCCCAGGCCGAAACCAGCGCGTCGCGCTGCTTATCACCGAGCGGCTCCAGCAGGTCGTCGAACAGGCCGCTCACCGGTCCGGCTCCAGGTCAGGCCTCGGGGATGGAAGCTCGCGGCACAGCTCCCGCAGCGCCGGGAGATCCTGGTCCGGCCAAGTAGCCACCCGGGGGCCGAGGCAGACCTGCTGCGCCTCGTTATCGACGTCCAGCCACCGGCTGGCATGCAGGCGACGGAGCGCCCCTGTCCCGAGGCGGTGCAGCACCTCTTCCCCGCGTCCGGGGATGAGCTGGTCCACCACGTCCAGCACCTCGCGCACCGTCGTCGGATGCCCAGGCCACGGGCTTGTCTGCGGGTCACTCCAGCAGCAGCGCAGCGCCGCAGCCAGGACCCGACTGGTCTCGTTCGGGTGTTCCACCGAGACAGCCTGCATGCGCAGCTCGCGCAGCACGGCCGGGGTCACGTCGTCGGGCGGGCGGAGCAGCAGCCAGCAGCGCTCCCCGCCCCGTTCCACCAGCCGGAGCATGCCAGCCGGGGTACGGGTCGCCGAGGGTACGCGCAATGGTCCCTCAGCCCGGGACCGCGCCCACCACAGCGCCGCATCCACGCTACTCACACAGCCCTCCGCAGCCGCTCGAAGATGCCATGGGTAAGCCAGGACGGCACGCTGCCCGGTCGCACCTCGACCGTGCCGGACCACACCAGGCGGTAGCCGAGCCGGGCGTTGTTGCTCGCGGCGACCAGGTCGGCCAGGATACGGCGCGCCGTCACCCAGTCCGTGCCCGACAGCAGCTGCTCGACGGCAATAGCGTCACGGTCCCTGAGTACCTCCTCGGCGACGACTGCCAGCCGCTCGGCCTCAGCGTCGGACCACTCTTCTGGGGGCTGCTCATTGCCGTCAGGGACCCGGGATCGCGGCGGCGTCGACCGGCCGCTGGCCGACTGCGGCGTCCCAGCAACGGCCTCTGCAAGGTTGGCGGCGTCGTGCCATGGGGCAGGCGCGTCAAAGACCTGGTCGGCCAGGACCGCCGCGAGTTCATCTACGGTCGCACGCCGCGCGAATCGCCCCCACATCTCCGGAGGCAGCAGGTTCAGCGCCCGCGATGTCCCCGCTGCGGCCATCAGCCGCGCCGACGCGTTCGTTGAGGCATCCGCGTAGGCGGCGATCGCCGAGCGCAGCTCCCCGCACCAGCGGCCCAGTTCCGGCCAGAACTCCAGCAGGATCTCATGTACCGCAGACGCCTGGTCAATGAGCGACTTCGCGTTCCACAACAGTGGGGCACGCTCCCGCAGCGCGTCCACCGTGCCGCCGACGGTCAGCGCCACAAGCTCGGCGACCAGGAGCCGCAGTGCCGTCGTAAGCCTGACGGCAACCTCGCGGGCCTCCTTGGGCGTACTTTGCCCGCCTTCCAGCCTGATCTTTTCCATTGTCAGGAGCTGGTGCAGCTCTGACTGGCCCCCGCGAGCCAGCATCCGCTGGACGAACAGCATCGACACGTAGCTGGTGAACGACGCCCGGTACTCGCGCTGGTAGGGCTTATCGAACGCAGGCTGGATCGCCCCTAGCTTCCGCAGGACGCGCAGCCGGTTGTCGATCACCTCGTCTGGGAACGTAGCGCACGCCGCCCTGATCTGCTCAGCCGTCAGCCCGTCCTCACCCGCGCGGGCAAACGCGGTGAATAACGTGTCCGCTAGCTGGAACAATGCCGCATCAGCGATTGCCGCGTCTGACTCGCGCGCCAGCACAGCGACAATCTGCTCGAAGACAGAAACGACGGCCTGCTCGTCGGCCGCTGTGTCCAGTCCAAGCTGCTCATCCATCACATCTTCACTATAAGAAGGCCAGCCCGACAATGAAGGCGGTTTTCCGAGTCACGGCCGAGGGTACGGCCGTTCCAAGATCATGAGATTGGTTGTCATCGATACTGGAACGAAGTTACAGCAGTCACAACCGCGTGATCACAACCACGGAGATCGCGATCTACAGCTGCCGTGTTAGCAGACTGTGTTTGGCAGGTTCCGCTCGAACAGACGCCTGAATCAACCGCGCGAGCTACGAAAGGCAGTCAGTATCTTGTCCAAAATCCGGCACAGGCCGTCCCAGTCCTGTTCGGCTACCTTTGACGGATTCCGCCGCGCGGCGTCAACCTTCGCCCTGAAGAGCTCATGTATTTGATCCTTGTCGGTTACCACACCGTGGTAGCCACTCTTGTGCAGAGATTGCCATTGCACCGGCCGAAACGCCCCGTCCGGGAGGGTCAGTACATCTCGGCCTAGGTAGAGCTCAATGCTTCCTGCGAGCCCGTTGACGTTCGCTTGGTCAAGTGAGCCTCGTGGAGCCTCCATGGTTGGGGGTCCCAGTGTGGGATAGGTCGAGGCGAGGTCGATGTCCGGGTAGCGCACCACGCGGATATTTGGCGGCAACGTGGTGGTGTTCAATACGCGCAACGCATCGCTGGCGGCGGAGTCATTGTCGAACAGTGCGACCACCTTGTTGGCGATGCCAGCCGCCGCGAACGCGCGGACCAACCGGACCAGCGCACCAGCGCCGCCCTCGTTTCTCTGGTCGAAATCGAGGAACCGAATCAGATCGGTTAGGTGTGGGTGCAGCACCGATAACGCAGCCGAGAGGAACTCTGCATCTGTTCGGCCTTCTGTTAAGACGACAGTTGGTGCATGGGTGGATGCTACCGTACGCATTTCGTCCATGCCGCCCGACGCAATCTTCAGTGGTTGGTCCGGCAGCCAACCACCGCTGACGAGGTCTGTGACATCCAGAATCACCTCCGCCTCGGGCAGAGCCAAGAGAATCAGCCGCAGTGAAAACCGATCGTCATCATCGACCTTGTCCAGCAGGTCCAACAGCCAAGAGCGGCTACCAATTAGTGGCCATGGATCGTCGGCGTATACCTCGGTTGGAGAGTTGGGAAACTGTGCTACCCACTCTTTTGCATCCAGGGATTCGAGTGCCGCTCGATTTAGACGGGCGCTTTCCCTGAGGTCGTCGAACTCAGGATCCGCTAGCATGAAGTGGTCGACGGGATCCCGTTCGTCGTCGATTACCTGATCCAGCAGGCTGAGCGCGGTTTCCGCATCTATGCCCATGACGTCGAGGCGATCGGCGATGCGTTGGCCGGGAGCCCGGAACTCAATGACCTCAACGTGCTCGTCATCCACCCCTTCTCCATAGTAGTCCCGAGCACGCGCCGATCTATAGTTGATCATGTCGTCACGGAAGACTGCGAGCAGCTCGGCAGGGAGGCCGTTCTTGTAGTGGCCTACAGTGATCGAGTCGACTTTGAGGTATCCGTAACTGCCCATTGACTCATTCTGCCGGTTGTCGCGGCTCGTTCGCATCTGCATGACGAATGAGCGCCGAGCCAGGTCTGATGGTCATAGGCCAACCCCATGGCCAGCCCGCGTAGGGCGACGATGGTAGCTGTGATGATCTTGCTGGTGTGTCTGCGCGTCGTTTCCGGCTAGCTCGTGGCCCGGTTGCTCTCCTGCCTCATGGGATCGTCAAGGGCGGCCCTCGGGGGCCGCCGGTGCAGGTGATCGCCAAAGCGACCTTGGCGCCTGAAAGTGGCTCCACGTGCTGCTCGGCGCACTCCGAGTCCGGCTGGTTAAAGGCCTGGTTTTCTTGCAATTAAGTTCTTCATTTAACTGCTATGCGTATTCACCCTAGCTGCCAGCCGCTGCCCCAGAGGACACAGTGGGGATGTTCACTACGGCGACCTCGATGCCGACATTGCGAAGGGCGAGGGTCGCCTGAAGAAGCGAAACCTGCGCGAAGGTGAAGAGATTCTCTACGGTAAGAGGTGCGCCGTTCTTGAGCGAGATCGCAAAGATCACCTTCTTGGGCATGAAGTCGTCCTTCACCGGGTGATTCGCGTCCTTTCCGCGCACCTGCTTGAGGAACTCGCGCCGGGCCGAGCTGTCCAGGCGGAGAGCGTCGGCAGAAATGCGGCCTTGAGCGAAGAGGTGATTCAGTGGCGCGGTCGATTCGGCACGCTTCACGTGGATGAGCTCGTTCTCCCTGCCCAGCAGATCACACGACTCGAACCCTCGCGGGTGTTGTTCTGTGCGGATGAGCTGCCTGTCCATGCAAACGAAGCCGCTCGCAGCAGCCGCGGCCCTGTTGTAGGCTTCCTCGTCCTCGAGATCAGCGCTCCAATCGATCAGCGAAATTCCCGCGGGGGAGCCGAGGAGCTCACGAACCTGCTCCCGGATGCTCTCAAGGTGCCGATCTCCGACCTCGTACCACCGTCCCTCGTAGTAGAAAAAACGACTCGTACCGAGTGCTATCTCGGCGGCCAGCCATTTGTGCGCGGGTATTTTGGCGCTGGCGACCTCTTGCCCGATTTTGTCCTTGCAGAGTTGAATGTAGCCCTTGGTCAAGGCGTGAAGTCGCGTCCCCTCTTCCATGCTGCGGGTCTTCTCCAGAATGTGGTCTAGGTCCAGGTCGTGAAAGGGCTCTCTACGACGACCGATCTTCACCCAGTGAGAGATGGCGCTGTCCGCTTCGTCCAAGCAGACCGTGGGCGTCGTCAACGCGATGCTGCCGCCCTCCGGATTTCCCAGGAGATCATCGAGACGCCGATCGAGTTCTTCCCGCCGGCTGTCGTCGGACTTAAGCGGGCGAACTCGGGCGATGGCATCGAACTCGGGCGCAGGCGATGCCTCGATTGCGATTCGATTGATTGTGGAAAGGTCGGAAAGTAGTTCTTCAGGTGCCGTGGCCAGGTGGATCTTGAGGGCATCCGTCCCGGCGATCTGTACCGACTGCTTGCGCCCCTTACCCAGAGTGAGTGAGGTCCCTCCCAGCTTGCCCGCGAGGCGGCTGACCACTTCTCCATACTCCTCGATCGCGAAGGCCCGGATGTGCTGGTCCTGAGCGGCTGAATTTCGGTCGGTCCGTCCACGGGCGTCCATCATGCTGTGGGTGACCTGACGGATCGCATCCGGTTGGAGAGTCCTGAGGGCGAAGCTGAAGCCGAAGCCGGGTGTCACGTGGGACGGGTCGAGAAGAAGGTGGCCCATCCCATGAGTGATGGCGAATACCCTGCCGTCAATGGGGATGAGCAGAGCCGCGGCCGCGGTCCGGTTCTCCACGGAGGGGCGACGTCCGGTGAGCTGGTAAACCGCGTCTACCCACTCGGGAGGGCGACCTCCACCGATCACCCCGGTGTATAGCAAGCCGTGGGAAGGCCCGACGCGTACTTCCTCCAACGTGAAACTGTGCTTCTCCTGGTAGTTGAGATTCAAGGCATTGCGCATCTCGTCAGAACTGGTCTCCACGTCCTGGAGCAGGTACAGGGTGGTACGCCTCGTCTGAGGAGTAGTGGCCTCAACAGAAGGGTCGATGATCTCCTTCTGGTCGTTGTTCACGGGATCTCCTTCAGAAGGCTGGATCCTGAATCTGCTTGTTCATGCCAGCGCGACGGGCGCAGCGCTGGGGTTGCTTGCGGGGGAATCGATGGGCGGTGCTCTGCGCGAGAAACTGCTCGAAGGCGGTACTTGCCCACTACAGCGGGGGTTGGATCGATGGCGAGCTCGGGCCACGCCGGTCTGCTCGTGACCCGAGCCTCGCCGAAGCAGCTACCAGCCGCGGATCTTGCGGCCGTACTCCGTCTCGGGGTTCAGCAAGGCGTCCGCGACGCGCCCGCCGGAGTCCTTGGCGCCACCGCCAAAGTTGAGGGTTCCCTGTGCATTCGCGCTAGCGGCGACGCCATCCCAATAGCGGGCTTCGCGCTCCCACCTCACCGACTCCAGGAGGTTGAAGAACTGCTCCTCCCCGAGCCGCCGCTCGACGATCGCCCAGGGCACAGTCTGGTGGGCCGCGATGCCGATGCCGGCAAGTACGGCAGGCGCGGAGACCGCACTGCGGGCGGCGAAGTACGGGTACATGCGCGTAAGAAGCGTCGACAGCAGCGGCACGAGGTGCTGCTCGGCCTGCTCTGCCGTGACCCCCTCAGGCAGGTCGCTCTCGCGTACGGTCGCGGAGGACAAGCCCAGCCCGGGCCGCCCATGGAGCGCGGTGATTACCAGCACCCGCAAGGCGGAGAGAGTGACGAGCTCCGGGTCGGACTTGGTGAGCTGGCGCTTGCGAGCCTGCACGAGCTTGGCGAACGACGCGATCTTGCCGTCGTGCTCGACCTTGACGGTGTTGGCGATGCGGTGGGCGATCTGGGTGCCGATGTCCCGCTGATCCATGGACATCGCCAGGTTCTTGGCCACCGGCACCCCCTCCACATTCCGGTCGTAGAAGATCTGGCGGGCGTCTTCGACACTCAGCCCGAAGTACAGCTCGAACGGAATCCGGATCCTGTTCAGCTGTTCGTAGGTGAGCCCGTAGTGCACAGGATTCTCGTACAACTCGTGCCAGGCAGTGACCTGGGTCTCCCCGTCGATGGCGACTACCGCTGACCCCGGAATCATGCTGATCGTGCGGATGCCGCTGCCTGCGATCAGCTCATCCCCCACCGCGCCGGGCTGCCCGTCCAACCAAAGCGTGATCGGCGGAGTGGACCAGCCGGAGCCGTACTCGCCCTTCACACCGGAGGCGATGTACGACGCGTACGCCGGGACGTTCTTGCCCTTCTGCGTGGACCGCAGCATGCGCTGCACCAGGCCCCGCACGTCGGCGTGCCGCCGCACGTTTGCGGGCGCGTACTTCAGAGCGCGCTTGTCCTCCTCCTGCTTCGGAGAGGGCACGAGCTGCACCAGCGTGGGCAGGCCCATCGTCCCGATCACAGCATCGGGCCGGAACGGGGTCACAGTCAGCTGGATGCCTTCAACGGCGGTCGTCGGCATGGTCAGGGTCACGGCTCAGACTCCTCACACGGGGGACATCGGTGGGTTCGCGGGTTCGCGAGCCTGCAGTGGATCGTGGACCGAGCGTGACAAGACCAATCCTTGACTGTCTAGTAGATTTCTACTTATGTGCTGACAACCGGGGTTGTCAGTGCATTATCTATTCTTGCGAACTGGTTTACTGTACTTTCCGGTGCTACTAGGGAGGAGGAGGTGACGTCGATGCTCATATCGATGCCGGAAATTGCCCGCCTCGCGGATGTCGACCGTTCATTGGTCTCCACCTGGCGCCGACGGCACAGCGACTTCCCGTCTCCTGCGACGACGGCTCCGAGGCCCCTGTTCGTCGCGCGCAAGATTGCCGACTGGCTTGTTTCCAGGAGACCTGCTGAGAGGAGCCGGATCGAGGCCGAGCTCGCGCTCTACACCTTGGCAAGTCTGGCGATGACGCGTCCTGCTCAGGAGCTATTCGCGTCGATCACCGCCCTCCTCTGCCTTCATCACCTGGATGGTGCAACGCTCGCAGAGGGAGACCTCGATGAACGCGCCCAGAGTGTTGACCCCGATGATGAGTTCCTCAGGTCGGAGATCTCACATGCGCACGATCTCGCACTGCTGGCTGACAACCTCATCGAATCCGCCTGGGACGCTCGCCAGGCGTTCGAATGGCTCATGGCCCAGCGAGAGAGGCTCGGGGCGACCGACCTCTACGCCCAGGCCGTCACACCTGAACTGGCGACAATGATCGCCGCTCTGTCAGGGGCGGCGGAGTACGCCGCTGACGCCATCTCTGTCACTGTCGCCGACCCTTCCGCCGGCCCAGGTGACCTGCTGGCGGCCGTGGCCGGACAACTGGGAGAGGAGTGCCTCCCGAGCTTCTACGCGACTGACCCCGACCCCTATCTCTCACGCCTGCTGCGTCGTCGGCTAATCGTCAGCGGTGTTGGTCCTAGTGAGATCACGTTCGACGATGTCTTCCCCGAGGAAACGGAGGTCATGGTCACCCAGATCCCCTATCGTCCGGGCGAAGAACGCTCGCCGCTCGATACGCTCTCATCCATCGACGACGTCTACGTACGGCTTGCGCTCGATGCAACAGCCGTGATCCTTGGGCCGGCGGACGCATTGACCGGTCCGCTTGAGCCCCGATCCGATGCTGTGAAGCTACGTCATCAGCTTCTGAATACTGGCGCGGTGGAGGCGATTATCCGGTTGCCGGGTGGGTTGGTGCCGTTCCGGCCCGGCTACGAGACGGCGCTATGGGTGCTCAGGCGCAGTGACAAACAGTCCAAGCAGGTTCTTGTCGCGGACATCTCAGATCGATCCCTTACTCCTGAGCTCGCTAGGACTCTGATCGACGATGTGGTGACGTGGCGTCGCCCCGGATACAACCCGGACGCCCGCGCCCGCGAGCTTGTCACCGCAGTTCAGATCGCCGAGCTGACGGGAAGTAGCGGTCTGGGAAGTCCCCTCGTGCGTAAAGCAGGACCGACCAGTCGCCAAGTGCTTGAGGAAGTGCCTGCGCAGATCGCTCGTGCGCATCAAGTGGAAGTCGAGCTGTCGCAGCTCGCTCTTCGCGACAGGCCTGCAATTCGCGGGAGCCTCTCACAGCGAGTCGCTCGTCCGCAGACCACGGCAACCATCGGCAGGTTGGCTAGCCTCGGCAGTCTTCGTGTGATCAACGGATCGCGAGACCTGCCCGCTTCACCGATGACAGCGCACGGTCAGTATCCGATTATCGGCGTTCCCGAGCTGACCGGTGACGACCGAGGGCTAGGCGTCGACTGGACCAGGGTTCTGAGCGGAAAAAAGAGCATCGCGGACCGCCTACGGCGGCGCCGAACCAAGCCGGGAGATGTCATCGTGACGACCACGCCCCGGCTGGCCGTTCGAATCGACCACGAGGGCGACTCGACGGTCGAGTTCCCGGCCCGGATCCTGCGCATCCACGAAAACGAGAAGCAGCTCACCCCCCACGCCCTCGCAGCACTGCTCGCCCACGCTCCTGCCACCAACCGCTCATCGGGAGCCATACGGGCCAGGAAGCTGGAGGACATCGAGATCCCGCTCCTGACGCCGGAGGAGGTCGCCTGCCTTGATGCGCTGTTGCGAGAGATGGATCAGCGGCGCCGTACAGCTCAAGCCGAGCTGGACGCGCTTGACGAGCTTGGCCGGATCATCCTGACCGGCCTTGGTGATGGAACCGTGACCCTCATTTCCAGGAGTCAGATTGCCGCCCCGTAAGAAGAACCTCGGCCAGGGCGACCTGCCCGGCATGCCGACCATGGCCGACCTACGCGAAACCCTGTGGAAGGCCGCGGACAAGCTGCGTGGCTCTATGGACGCCGCCCAGTACAAGGACTTCGTCCTCGGCCTGGTCTTCCTGAAGTACATCTCAGACGCTTTCGATGAGCGCCGGGAGCAGATCAAAGAGGAAGTGCTCGCCGACGGGATCCCCGAGACACAGCTCGACACCTTCCTCAACGACATCGATGAGTACACCGGACACGGGGTCTTCTGGGTGCCAGAGAGTGCGCGCTGGTCCCATCTCGCGGCCAATGCCAAGAGCGCCGGCATCGGCCAACTGCTCGACGGTGCGATGCAGGCCATCATGGACGAGAACCCACCGCTGAAGGGCGTGCTCGCCAAAATCTTCAATCGGGAGAACGTCGACCAGCGGCGACTCGGCGAACTTGTCGTCCTGATCAGCGACGCACGCTTCACCGGGCACGGTGACCGGCCGGCGCGGGACGTGCTCGGTGAGGTCTACGAATACTTCCTGGAGAAGTTCGCCCGGGCCGAAGGCAAGCGTGGTGGTGAGTTCTACACTCCCTCCAGCGTCGTGAGGCTCCTGGTCGAGGTGCTGGAGCCGTACGAGGGGCGAATTTACGACCCGTGCTGCGGTTCGGGCGGCATGTTCGTTCAGGCCGAGAAGTTCGTCGAGGCCCACCGTGGCAAGAACCACCGCGCCGACCTCGCGGTCTACGGTCAGGAGGCTAACGAGCGCACCTGGCGCTTGGCCAAGATGAACCTCGCCATCCACGGCATCGGTGCTGACCTCTCCTCCACCTGGGCCGACACGTTCTATGCCGACAAGCATCCGGATCTCAAGGCCGACTACGTCCTGGCTAACCCGCCGTTCAACATGTCCGACTGGCACCGAGTCGCCGACGATCCGCGCTGGCGCTTTGGCGCGCCCCCGCCCGGGAACGCCAACTTCGCCTGGATACAGCACATCATCGCCAAGTTGGGCGAGCGTGGCAGTGCCGGCGTCGTCATGGCCAACGGGTCGATGTCGTCCAAGCAGTCCGGCGAGGGCGAGATCCGCAGGAACCTCGTTGAGCACGACCTGGTCGCCTGCATGATCGCACTGCCCCCGCAGCTCTTCCGGACCACGCAGATTCCCGCGTGTCTGTGGTTCTTCGCCAAGGACAAGAGCGGGCGGGACGGACAGCACGACCGGCAGGGCGAAGTCTTGTTCATCGATGCCAGGAACATGGGCACGATGGTGGACCGGACCGAGCGGGTGCTCACTGATGAGGATCTGGCCCGCATTGCGGGCACTTACCACGCTTGGCGGGGTACAGCCTCCGCCCGGGAGGCTGGGCTGATTTACGAGGACGTCCCAGGATTCTGCTGCTCAGCCTCCAAGGAGGAGATCGGCAAGCACGACTACGTACTCACGCCAGGGCAGTATGTCGGAGCCGCTGAGGTCGACGATGCCAATGACGAACCGATCGCCGAAAAGATCCAGCGCCTGAAGAAGGAACTGTTCTCCCACTTTGAGGAGTCGGCGCGCCTAGAGGAAATCGTCCGCAAGAACCTGGAGCGCCTCGATGCGTGAATGGACAACACATCGGCTCGAAGATCTCGTTCACATCAAGCACGGATTCGCCTTTAAGGGGGAATATTTCTCAGATAAAGGTCCTGGTCCCGTTCTTGTCACGCCTGGAAATTTTGCTATTGGTGGCGGCTTCAAGATCGGCAAAGAGAAGTACTATAAAGGTCCAGAGATAGCCGGATTCGACTTGTCGCCAGGGGATCTAGTGGTGACGATGACCGATCTTAGTAAGGCCGGAGACACCCTCGGCTATTCAGCGATCATTCCGGCAGGCAATAGATATCTCCATAATCAGCGAATCGGTCTGGTTGAGATCATAAGAGATGATCTGCTGGATAAGTCATATCTGCACTATGCGCTTAGGACGGATCGATATCGGAGCCATGTTCTATCTGGCGCGACAGGAAGCACAGTTCGGCACACGAGCCCATCCCGCATAGCTAGCTATGAGATCAGCCTTCCTCCACTTTCCGAACAGCGCGCTATGGCGGAGGTGCTGGGAGCGCTCGACGACAAGATTGCTGTCAACGACGGCATTGCGGCGAGATGCCGAGAACTAGGACTCGCTTACTTCCGGGAGGCAGTCGACACCGGGCCTGCCGTTGAGGTGACTCTCACCGAGGTTACATCCTTCCTAGGTCGAGGTGTCGCACCGAAATACTCTGAGAGCCTAAGTGAACTCACTGTGCTCAACCAGAAGTGTGTTCGCAACGGCCGTATCGGATTGAGTCCGGCACGCCGTACCCTCTCCGATAAAGTGCCGGCGCAGAAGCACCTCAAGGTCCATGATGTGTTGGTCAACTCGACCGGCGTAGGGACGCTTGGTCGCGTGGCCCGATGGACAGCAGAGATGGAGGCTACTGTCGACTCGCATGTCACCATCGTGCGATTCGATCCTGAAAAAGTTGATCCCGTGTGTGCAGGGTTCGCCATGCTCCTAGCTGAGCCGGAAATTGAGACCCTCGGAGAAGGTAGCACTGGCCAGACCGAGCTAAGCCGGGTGAAACTCGGCACCTTCTCGCTAAGGCTGCCGTCGACTCGGCAGGCACAATCGCTACGCCCTCTCCTGGATTCGCTGGAGAGCAAGGCTGATGTGGCGTTGGCCGAATCGGCCGCCTTGGCGAAGTTGCGGGACACGCTGTTGCCCAAGATTATGTCGGGGGACATTCGGGTTCGGGATGTGGAGAAGCTGGTCGAGGAGGCGACATGAGCGGTCCAGGCGGAGAGATAGTTCTCTCCCGGACCGAGGACGGGCGCTCCCAGATCCAGTTTCGGCCCGTATGCGGAACGGTGTGGCTGACGCAGACCCAGCTGATTTGTTCGATACGGGCGGTGCCGAACATTAATAAGTACATCACATCGATTCTTGAGCTGCGCACCAGGCGCCGACAGCAGCCCTCGATGGCTGATTGGGTCGTCGCTGCTGACCGGTCCATCCGGATGAACGACATGCCGGTGCTCACCGGAGCGGGTTCCGTACCCGCTGAGGCGGCCAGAGAGCAGCGCACGAGCGGTTCCTCAGCCTCGATGTACAGCGCCGCGAGCTGGAAACCATGCCCGCAGAGATCGAAGCACAGCGTGAGGAGCGGGACCTATTCACCCACGCATACCCAGACGCCATTTAGAAGCATGAGCAACTCGACGATCCCAGAGACGAGGGACGACTATGAAGGATCTGTCTGAGGCGCAGTGGGAAGCGCTCGCTATGGACACCCTGGGTAAGCTGGGGTGGCAGGCGGTCTCCGGGACCTCGCTCAACCCCGGATCGGGAGAGCGGTCGTTATGGTCGGAGTTGATCCTTCGGAAGCGGCTCCGGGAGGCGATCGCAAAGCTCAACTCGGAGCTGCCTCCGTCTGTGGTGGAGGATGCACTGCAGCGAGTGGTCTCCGCGGCTTCGCAAGATGCGTTTGTCGAAAATAAGCGGATCCATGACTACATGGTCGGCCGGGACAACGGCCTTCGAATCACCTACACCGATGAGCAAGGCGTCGAGCACACACCGACGATCCGCTTGATCGATTTACGGGAACCCTACAACAACAACTTTATCGCCGCGCGCCAGGTCACGATCCGGCAGGGCGAGTACCATCGGCGATTCGATATTGTGCTGTTCTGCAACGGGCTACCGGTTTCGGTCGTAGAGCTGAAGAAGGCCGGGGCTGAGGATGCCGATCTGCGCGGAGCGCACGCGCAACTGATGCGGTACGTCCACGAGTTCCCTCTAGCATTCAGCGCCACGGTAGCCTGTGTGGTTAGCGACGGGATCACTGCTGCCTATGGTACGCCGTTCACACAGTTCGAGCATTTCGCGCGATGGAATGTCGATGAGAAGTGCGAGCCTGTCCCCCAGCCTCCTGCCAGGGACGAGAATCTGCCGCTTAATCTTCTCCTGCATGGGCTCTTCAACCAGGAACGTTTCGTCAAGCTGGTCGACGGCTACGTCGCGTTTGCCCAGGGCAAGAAGGGCTTGATCAAGCGGATTGCCAAGCCTCACCAGTACTTCGTGGTGGAGGAGGCGGTCACCCGGACCGTCGAGGCGGTGCGGACCAACGGACTGGCCGGAGTGGTCTGGCACACCCAGGGCTCTGGCAAGTCGATGGAAATGGAGCTGTTTACCAACCAGGTGATGCGGCATCCGGCGCTCGGGAACCCGACGATCCTCGTACTCACCGACCGGACCGACTTGGACGACCAGCTCTGGGGTACATTCGCCGCAAGCGAGCTGCTTCCGGAGAAGGCGACCCAGGCATCCACCCGGGAGGAGCTCCGGGCCGAGCTGGCCGGCCGGACCTACGGCGGGATCATCTTTTCCACACTGCAAAAGTTCGGGAAGACCAAGGCGGAGAAGGACGCGGGAGCCAAGCATCCGCTGCTCTCGGATCGACGCAACATCATCGTGATCGTCGACGAAGCGCACCGGAGCCACTACGACGACCTGGACGGCTACGCGCGGCATCTACGGGATGCCCTGCCGTACGCCACGATGATCGCCTTCACTGGTACGCCGATTTCTGAGGCTCACCGGAACACCCGGCAGGTCTTCGGCGACTATGTCCAGCCGATCTACGATCTGACTCGAGCAGTGGAGGACGGTGCCACCGTCCCCGTGTACTACGAGAGTCGGCTCATCCCGGTGAACCTGCCCTCCGACGTCGACCCCGAGGAGATCGACGAGCGGGCCGATGAAGCCATGGCCGGCATGGATGATTCGGAGAAGGAGCGGATCCGGCGCAACGTCCAGGTGATCAACGCCGTGTACGGCGCTCCTGACCGGGTGCGGACCCTTGTCGAGGACATCGTCGCGCACTGGGACGAGCGGGCGGCGCAGATGGAAAAGTTTATCGGGGTACGGGGCAAGGCGATGATTGTCTGTGCCACACGGGAGATTTGCGCGGACGTCTACGACCGATTCATCAAATTAGAGCCGGACTGGCACACCGACGACGATGCGACCGGGAAGATCAAGGTAGTCTACACGGGGAGCAACAAGGACACCCCCGAGATCGCCAAGCATGTCCGGCGCAAGTCGCAGGTAAGCGCCATTCAGGCCAGGATGAAGGACGAAAACGATGAGCTGGAGATCGTGATCGTTCAGTCGATGTGGCTGACCGGCTTCGATGCCCCGCCGCTGCATACGCTTTATCTCGACCGCCCAATGAAGGGCGCGCAACTCATGCAGACCCTCGCCCGCGTCAACCGCAGATTTCGAGGCAAGCAGGACGGTCTGCTCGTCGGATACGCCCCACTGAGCGACAACCTCATGAAGGCGATTGCGGACTACACCACCGAAGACCAGCAGTCCAAGCCTCTGGGGCGCGAAATCGAGCGCGCGGTGGACGAGGTGAAGAACCAGCACGCCATCATCGCAGGCATCCTTCACGGTTACCCGTGGCGGAAGCGACTGGCTACCAAGTCATCGAAGGCGTTCATCAACGCTGTGACCGGAGCTGTGGAGTTTCTGCGCAATCCCGCGAACACCCCGCCAGATGCCGAACAGTCCTTGGGTCTGCGATTTACTAAGGCCGCTACCAAACTGGAGCGGCTTTGGGCACTCTGCTCCCGTTCTACAGACCTCAGTGACCTCCGCGATGACATCACGTTCTTCGTGGCGGTCCGGATTTGGATGGCGAAATTCGACGCCGAGGAACGCCGGGCCCGCGGTCTGCCCATCCCCGATGATGTGGAACTGTACTTGCGTC
Organism: Microbispora sp. GKU 823; assembly: GCF_002027145.1. Classification (NCBI taxonomy): domain Bacteria; kingdom Bacillati; phylum Actinomycetota; class Actinomycetes; order Streptosporangiales; family Streptosporangiaceae; genus Microbispora; species Microbispora sp. GKU 823. Next base: position 53,184 of record NZ_MWJN01000004.1, read on the forward strand.
AGTTGACCGCCAGCGCATCGAGGCCGATGGAATAACCGACATCTACGCCGCAGCCGGCATCGAAAAGCCAAACCTTTCGACCCTCAATGACGACTTCATTCAGCGGATGCGCGAGGCGCATAATCCACACCTTGCCATCGAGGCGCTCCGCCGTCTCCTCGAAGGCAAGATGCGGGAGGTCACCAGGAACAACATCGTCCGGCAGCAGAGCTTCAGCGACAGGCTGATGGAGCTCATGCGCAAGTACACGAATCAGAACCTCACGGCCGCGCAGATCATCGAGGAACTCGTCAGGCTCGCCCAGGAGGTTTCCGCGGATGCTAATCGAGGTCAGAGCTTCGCCCCGCCACTCGACATGAACGAGTTAGCGTTCTACGACGCGGTGGCCGCTAACGAGTCTGCAGTCTCGGTGATGGGCGAGGGGAAGCTGGCGGACATTGCTCGTGAACTGGTAAGGATAGTCCGTCAAGACGTGAAGACCGACTGGGTGTACCGTGATGACGTCCGCGCCAAGCTTCGGACGACTATCAAGCGGCTCCTCGCTAAGCACGGTTATCCACCGGACGCTCAGCCCGAGGCAATCGCGCTCGTCATCCGCCAGATGGAGAGCTTCGCTGATGATTGGGCGAAGTGACTGCCGGACTCTCGGAACGTCAGACAAAGCATCTCGTATGGGATGCGGGGTGCGCGATCCGGGGCACGGGAACGACGTCGGCACCCCACGTCCCACAGGTTATGGCACGTGATCGCTTAACGGCATAGACGGCACGACCTTGCCGCGGCGACGGAGACGAGCGGCACCGCCGATGCTCGGGCCGCGTGGCCGGAGTCGGGGGTACGTCCCGGGGGTGGACGATTCTCCGGCCACGCGGCGGTCTATGCGCCGTTCTGCTCGATGACGGCGATTCGGTGTGCGAGGTCGTGCGCAGATGAAGCGGAGATCAGAAGCGGCTTGGCCATCCGGGGCACGGCCCACCATTGACGTGTCTGGTTACCGAACCAGCAGACCCAGGCGCCGAAGTTGGTGCCCAGCTCAACGAGGGTGCGGGCGGGCTCGACCTCCGGCGACATCCGAGCGACGGACTGCTGCTCTGGCCAGCGGAACTCGGCCCAGACGGTCCGGCCTCGCGCGTCCCCGTCGACACCCATCTGCTCGCTGAGAGCCGCCACAATCGCGAGGCCGCGGCCGCCCTCAAGAAGGTTCTCGGTCTCGGCAATGCGGATGGCCGGCTGCGTCGCGGCTCCTGCGTCCGCGACGGCGATGCGCAGTGCGTTGGTGCTGCGCTGCACGTGGACAACGAAGGTGCCGCCGTTTCCGGAGCGGGTGTGCATGATGGCGTTCGAGGCCAGCTCGGCCACGCAGGTGATGACGGCGTCGCGGTCCGGGCAGTCCGTCAGCAGGCCGCCGACATACCGGCGTACCTCCTGGAGTTGGCGCGCCTCGCCGCGAAAGGCGCGCTGGCACCAGCCAGGGGTCATTGCTGTCTCCTCGGAAGGAAGGGCCAACCGCACTCCCGCTCGGTTGCCGAGGCCCAAGGAAATCTCATCCGCAGCGCCGTGACCAGGCGTTTCGCGTCCGCTGCAGGTTCAGAAAGTTCGCCGTGTTCATCGGTGAACATGACAGTGATGGGGCGACTGCAGCCTGTTATCCTGCGGGCCCCGTTGTCCTCCTCATCAGGAAGGGAAGGACGAAATGATTGGACTTGCGCGCCTGTACGCAAAGGCCGGCTTCGGCAAGCACGAAAGCTTCGCCGCGGCGGTCAACTCGCATCCGCTCGCCCGGGAATCCGGGGTGAGCGTGAGCCGGGTGAGCATCGGGCGCTACCTGTCCGGGACGACAGTGCCGGATTTGGCGGTGGCCCGCGTCATCGTCGCCGTGCTCGCTGCGCGTCTCGGCCGACCGGTCACGCTGAACGACGTGTGGCCGGTGGCCTTCGCCCCGGCGGTCTCCGATCTCGCCCTGCGGTACGAGCGGTCTCTTCCCGTCACCGTCGAATGCGTCGCCGAGCTGCTGGCGTGTGAGGTGGACCATGCACGCGCCCACGCCCTGGCGGCGTTGGACTTTGCCCCTCCAGCTGTTTCCGAGGCCATCACCGGCTGGCGGTACGGTCTGGTCGACTCGGCGACCGGCAGGCAGACGGAAAGCCGAGAGGTGACGCACCGCCAGGTCGCCCAGATCCGTGAGACGTGCGCATGGTTCTCCGGGCTCGACCACGCCCGAGGCGGCGGACTGGTGCGTAGCGCGGTGACAACCTACCTGCACGATCACGTGGCCCCTCTGCTACGCGGCAGCTACACCGATGCCGTGGGCCGCAGCCTCTTCGCCGTAGCCGCCGAGATGCTGCAACTGGCCGGATGGATGGCCTACGACCTCGAACGGCACGGCCTGGCCCAGCGCTACTACATCCAGGCGTTGCGCCTGGCAAAGGCGTCCGGCGTGGAGTCGCGGGGCTTCGACGCGTTCGTGCTGGTACGCCTCAGCCAGCAGGCGCTCAACCGCGACCACGCCGACGAGGCCCTCTACCTCGCTCGTGCCGCCCACGACGACGTCGCCCTGTCCGCCACCACACCGGCCGTACGCGCACTCGCCTACGCCGCAGAAGCTCGGGCATGCGCCCGGTTGTACGAGAAGGGTGACACCCACGCGGCCACGGCCTGCCGCCAGGCCCTCCTCGCCGCCCAACGGGAACTCGACACCGGCGATCCCGGCGGTGAGCCTGCATGGATCGGCTATTTCGACCCGCCCGAACTCGCTGCGGAGGTGGCGCACTCGCTGGTCGTGATCGGCGACACCACCGCCGCGCTGCCCCACCTGGACGCAGCACTCACCGGCAAGAGCACCGACCGCGCCCGCGACAGGCTGTTCTGCCAGCTCAACCTGGCAGCAGCCCATCTCAAGACCGGCGACCTCGACGCCGCCCTGGCCGTCGCGGAACAGGCTCTCCCCACCGCGGGAACCATCGCCTCCACCCGGGTCCGAAGCCGGTTTCGGAGCTTCCGCCGATCGCTACCCGACAAGGAGCCTCACGTTGTCGCGTTCGATGAACGCGTGCATGATGAATTGGCCGGAGTTGCGTAGAGCTCCGGGGATCAGACGACAAAGTGCCGTCTGGTGAGCCGGGCAACACGGGGAGCGCCAACTCTCACGATGAGTACGCAGCCGGTCGACGCCCCCTACAGGACAGCCCTGGTAGACGCCTGTCGACAGGCCGGGCTCGATTGTGATGGTGCTCGGCTGCTGCGCGTTCACGCCAACGCGATCTACCACTTGCCCCGGGAGAACGCCGTCGCGCGCGTCCGCAACGCCTCGGCGCTGGAACGCATGCGCATCGCCGTCCAGACCGCCGCCTGGCTCGCCGAGAAGGGCTTTCCCACGCTGAGGCCGCTCGACGTGACCCAGCCCGTGATAGTTGGCGCTTACCTGGTGACCTTCTGGGAGTACCTGCCGCCCCTCGACGGACGGTCGGCCGACGTCACCCACCTCGCCGGCCTGCTGCGCGTGCTGCACCGTCATCCGCTGCCTCCGCTACCGCTTCCCTCTATTCGCCCGGTGGGGAGCACCGCAGCCGAGGCGATGGCGTCCACCGTCCTGTCGGAGAGCGAGCGGAACTGGCTGGTCGCGCGTTGCGTGAAGTTGGAGGAGGGCTTCGCGCGGCTCGCGGCCACGCTGCCGCGGGGGATCGTGCATGGCGACGCCCACACCAACAACCTTCTCCCTCATCACGAAGGCGGCTGGGTGCTCATCGACTGGGACTCCGTCGGCGTCGGCCCGCCCGCGTACGACTTCATGCCCATCTACCTGCGCCCCCGCCGCTTCGGCTATCCGCAGTCCTTATGGCACGACTTCTGTACGGCCTACGGAACCGACCCAGTGGAGGACGGCGACCTGAACCTGCTGGCACAGATCCGTGAGGTTCGCAGCCTCAGCGCCTTCATCCGCGGCGCCAAACACAACCCAGCCGCCCGCACGGAGCTGCTCAACCGACTGTCCTCCCTCATGACAGGAGACAGCACGCGCAGGTGGAACGCCCTCTAATCTGGCGCGACCGACAGCGAACCCTAAGCCCGTGGGGTCTGAAGCCTGACCGGCGACTTTGGAGCCGAGTTCATCCGGTCCAGCAGGGCTTGGGTTTCGGAGGAACAGGCCACCCCGAGGGCATCGAGGCGGGCCTTCAAATGGCGAGCGCGCATGCGGGCTTCGTCAGCACGGCCGAGGTCGATCAGGAGCCGGATGGCCGATCTGGCTGCGCTCTCCATGTCCGGGTCGAGAGCGCACGCCTGGTCGTAAACCTCCAACGCGCGCTCGTTCCGCCCTGCGCGTTCGTGGAGCACTCCGAGCTGAAGGAGGGCCTTCGCACTGGCCACGGTCAGCGGCCAGCGGTGGTCCTGATCGAGCCAGTCGTACCTGAGGCCCTGACACAGGCGTCCCTGGCACAGCCTTGCGACCACTTCCAGTGCGACCGTCTTGGCCTCCTCGTCCGCGGCGGTACGCGCGTCGGCGAGCGCGCGGTGGAAGGCCCATAGATCCACGTCGACGCGCTGCGCCTCGATGCGGTACGTCTTGCCGCTTCGTTCGATGAAACTGGCTTCCTTCTCGCCCAGGCCGGAGGCTCCGCGCAGCGCGGCGCGCAGGTCCTTAAGTGCGGCGTGGAAGCGGTACCCGGCCAGCGTTTCCTCCAGATCCGGCCAGAGATGCTCGCAGATCTCCTCGCGATCCAGGCCCTTGGGGTAGACGGCCAGGAGGACGAACAGCTCCAGCGCTTTGGCGCGGCCGGAGATGTCCACCGGTGTGCCGCTTGCCTCGATGACCGGTGCGCCGAGGATGGCGAACCGGACCGGCTGGGGTGCGGTGCTGGGTGGCGGGACCTCGAGTTCTGCCGGCTTCTCGGTTGGCTCGGCCGGCATGCCGTTCCCCACGGCGAGTGTGTGGAGCACTGTCGCCACCGCATCGGCCGGCATATGGAACAGCGTGACGTCGCGGAGTTCCTTCGCCAGAGGGCCGATCGTCTCGGCCACTCGGTAGTCCTGGTCGATATCACAGGTGGTTCCGGACGACGATCGCCCTATCAGGACGGACCCGACGCCGAAGGTGGACCCCAAGCTCATGAGGGTGTCCAGGTAGGCATGGCCATCCGCAGCGCAGGCGGTCAACAGCAGCGCGGGCAGCGGCTCACCGGGCTCGGCCTCGCGGAGCTGGGGGATGTCGTCGGTGTCCTGGTCGCGGAGGATGCGGCGGCGGGCGACGAACTGTTCCTCGAGGTGGTCGATGGCCTCGTCCAGGGTGGCGACCAGCCGGAGGCCCGGCAGGTGATTGGCCAGGGTGGTGATGGTCTCGCCGAACCACCATACGGCGTCCTGGGAGGGGATGACGATTTCAGCGCGATGCTGGTCGGCCTGGGTGAGGAGGTCGAGCACAATCGCTCGTACGCAGTCTTCAGCTCCCGGACCAGTCAACGCCAGGTTCAGGCCGGACAGCTCAAGGGAGACGGGCTCCTCGCCGCGGAGCCCGGCTTTGAGCATGAATGGCGGGTCGATGGAGAACGCGGAGGTGACCAGCTCGAAATCGTCCGGCGGACCATCTTCTGATTCGGCGAAGCTGCGGTGGTGTGACTGCTCCAGCGCTCGTACGGCAGGCGCCTGCGGTTCGAGGGAAGGCACGCTGATCGGCTCGTCGACGGCCGGGACGGGTAGGCGTCGCCGATGGCGGAGCCGGGCGGAGGCGAGCGCGACGGCCACGCCGGCGGCGAAGGAGATGGCCATCATGCCGCCTTCCGGCAGCACGACCACGCTGGAACAGACGGCCGATCTCCTTGGCTGCGGCGAGAAGTCCGCCGTGGGACGAGGTGAGGCGTCTTCGTGGTGACCGGGTTGCCGCGTTGCCGATATAGCCGTGGGAAGAAGCGAAGGGGCTCGGTGGCGGGTCGGATCGGCCTTCCCGGTGTCCCGTTCGCGTTCGGGCAGGACGAGGTGCCATCCGGATTCCAGCACGTCAGGATCGGTCAGCCGGGCGCCGCCCGGCTGCGGTCGATCTCTATTCAGCCTGAAGATCTCTTTGTATCGCTTGCCGTCTCCGAGGTGCTGTTCGGCGATCTCCCACAGGCTCTCGCCCGGCCTGACGGTATGGGTGCGTTGGGATGAGCGAGGTTCCTTCCTGGCCGCGTCGCCCGGCAGACGTAGCGTCCATCCGGGTCTCAGCCAGTCTCCCCGGGTGAAGGTCTGCCCGTCGTCCATGGCGCGTCCCTGGTTCAGCGCGACGATCTCCCGGTAGCGCATCGGGTCTCCGAGTTGCTTGTCGGCAATCGACCAGAGCGTGTCTCTCGGCTGGACCACGTAGGTCGCGTACGGCTTTGCCGGCTCAGACGTCTTCGGCTCGGCCGCCGTCAGGTGGTGCGAGGGCAAGGCCACTGGTGTGACTGCCACCGCTGCCGCCGGGATGGTTCCGCGGGATGCGGCAACCGGAGCTGTGGTTGCCACGGTGATCGTGGTGATCAGGTAGGCCGCCAGTCGCTGGAACGGCATGCGCACCCTCCCGCGCCTGGCGCGGGCCGTTGCCACCAACTCGGCGATTACTGCCCCGGCGAACAGGGTCCAGCACGTCCATACGGTCGCGAGCAGGAGCGTTTTGATCACAACGGGTTCGGCGGGTGTGGCCAGGTCGTCGAGAGTGGGAAGGTCTACCGGCCAGAAGAAGGTCAGCAGGATGGCGGGGATCCCGGCGAGCAGCCCAGTAAGCACCGCGATCGCCGTTGCCTTGGCGAGGATGGGGTGACGCAGCCCGTACATCGTCATGATCTTCCTTGCTCGATGCCCTGGAACATGCGCGCTGAGGCGCTGGCTGTGGCGGTCACGCTGCCGATCCCGATCAGGGAGATCAGCATGGTCGGCCGGGAGACCGTGACGGTCACCTGGACCGTGCGGTTGCCGGATAGGGAGGCGTTGCCCGAGTGCCCGCTGGAGGACAGGTAGGCCCGGGCGGCGGCCAACGCCTTGGAAGTGTCGATCTCGAATCGGCCGCCGGCGTAGGCGTGGTCGATGTCCACCTGTCCAGCTCCGGCGCGGGCGGCCTCCTCGGCCACGGCGTACGCCTCGCGGTATGCCTGGATCTTGGCTCCGCCGTCCACGACGAGTCCGGCGCAGATCAGCAGCGCCAGGCCGAGCACCGCGGTGAACGCGGTGACGGAGCCTCGCTCCTTGGTCCGGGTCACGGCTGTCCGCTCCTTGCGCGGTGCGGGTCGATCGGGCTGCTGAAGCTGCTGGTCAGGCGCTTGGATCCGGGAACACCGGGCACGGCGAGGTCGGCCAGGTCCACGTCACAAGTGACACGAGCGACCACGACAGCAGGCCTCCCCAGCGGAGTGGAGAACCCTGTCGTGTCGACTGCCACCGACGGCGAGCACGCCAGTCCTTCACGCTCGAGTGCCGCCCGCGCGCTGGAGAGAGCGGCCGATCGTGCCGCGGTTGGATCGCGGGCGATGGAAGCCTGGCGGGCCGCGTCCCGCGCCGCGGCGTCGATGGCACCGTAGGCGAGAGTGACGCGGCCCAGTCCGATCACCATCAGCAGCACAGCGACCAGTCCAGGCGCGATAATCGCCGTCTCCAGGGCCATCGAGCCGCGCTCACGCAGGTCCGTCATTCGGATGTCCACTTCTCCACCGGGGCCCGGGCGACCTGCTCGACATCGAGGGGCAACAGCGGAATCAGGCTGATCGCCTGGCCGCTGACCGCCACGCTGAGGCTGTCCGCGGTGCGCTCGACGCTGACCTTCGTGGAGGTGAGGAACGAGCCGCCGACCTGCCGGATGAAGCGTTCGGCTGTCGCCTGGCCGGCGGAAAGGCTGGAGCCGTACGCCCGCCCGGCTCGCAGTCCTTCCTGAGCCGCCGCCAACGCGAGGTTCCGGGCGTGGAACCACAACGCGGCGTTGATTGTGAGCAGGACCAGCAGGAGGAGCGCGGGATAGACCAGCGCGGCCTCCAGCGTCGCTGATCCTCGCTCACGCCCGCTCATTTGATCTTGGCGAGCTGTTCGTTGACGACGGACGTGATTTTCGCGCCTACGGCGATGGCCAGCAGGAACACCACGGCTGCGATGATCACCCATTCGACCGTCGAACCACCGCGTTCAGGGTTCACGCCGCGCCGCTGCACGTACCGGTTGATAATCAGCGACATCCGTTCTAGTTGTACGGCCAGCGCGAGCATGGCTCTGTAGATCATCGGTGGGTACCTCCGAAAGGGTCAGCCGCCGGTCATTCGCGCGAAGGCGGGATAGCCGAGCAGCAGCAGGAACCCGAGGACCGACAGGGCCATCGGGACGGTCATGGTCTCGGTACGGGATTTGGCCTTGGACACCTCGGCCGACAGTTCGACCTCGCGCAGGGATTGGGCCTTGGCCATGAGGGTGTCGAGGATGCCGGCGCCGTGGGTTCCGGCGAGCCGTGCGATGGCGGCCAGGTCGGCGAGCTCGGGAACGCGGATCTCCTCGGACAGCCGGGTGAGCTCATCCCATGCGCTCGCGGTGGCCCGCCGTGCGGGGTCCAGCGCGAGACACAACCGCTGGAAGGTCCACCCCCCGCCGACCTTGGCGGCCGACTCCAGCGCCTCAGCCGGCCCCGATCCTGCCGCGCGAGCGAGCGCCACCAGATCCAGGTACGCCACGATGGCCTGCCGGAACGCCGCCCGCGCCTCAGCGGCCTGGCCGCGTAGCGAGGCGTCGGGGGCGAAGAACGCCGCGACGGCGAAGGCCAGGCATGCCCCCCATGAGACCGGCCAGGGAAGGACGACGCCGAGCAGTGCGCACCACGCCCAGAAGCCGACCGGACCAGCCGCCCCGAGCCCGATCATCGCGCCCTTCTGGGTGAGGTAGTCATCGGCCGTCCTGCCGAGCACCGCCAAATCCGCCTGCGGGAGCCGCGCCCCGATAACTGTTCTGGACAGTTTCCGCGCCATGCGCGACCGCCAGTCCCCATCCGGCTCGACACGGCTCCCACCCGGCCTGAGCCGTTCCATGGCTGAGGCGAGCGCGGGCGGGGCGGGGAAGACCGCCATGATGGCGAGGGCTCCGCCGAGGCCGATCAATGCCCCGCAGGTCAGCACCAGCGCTATCACGATGGATCACCTGCGGGGTTGAGGAAGCGATGTCCCTTCGGCGCCCTGGTCAGGCGGTGCAGCCACATGAAGGCACCCGCGTACAACGCGATCACGATGCCGAGAACCAGCTGGCCGCCGACCGTTCCGAACGGGGCGACATAGGCCCGGTTGACCAGCGCGAAGGCGGTGTATCCGAGCAGCGCGCCGATGACCCATCGGGCGGTCGTGCGATGGGTGGCGCGCTCGGCGTCGATCTCCCGCCGTGCCGCCACGTCCTTGGCCACCGTACGGGCGAGGCCCTGGAGTACCTCTCGCAGTCCCTTGCCGCGGGCGCGGCAGGCCAGGATCAGCGCTGCCGCGATTACATCTCCAGTCGGGTCGTTCAGGTCATCGGCGAACGCCCGCAGGGCCTGCTCGGTCGGAGTGCGATAGGCGAGCCGCCGCGCCAGTGCCCGCACCTCGGCGACGATCGCCGGCGGCGGGTTGTCCGCGCTGGACTGCAACGCTTCCTCGATGCCCGCACTGCCGCCCAGCACGTCGGCCAGATGGCGGGTCCACGTCTGAAGCGCCTCCAGGCGCTCGATCCGTTGTCCGCTGTCGCGGGCGCTGAGCATCCGCGGCAGCGCCACAGCGCCCACGGCAGCACCGAGGGCGGCGACTGGCCACCCCGTCAGCCACCATGTCAGCACGAGAACTCCCGCAGCCACTGTCGTAGGAATCGCCGGTATCCGCGGCAGCCGCCGTGCCGGGCGCGGAGGCCGTACCGGGGCTCGGCGCGCTCCCACGATGGCGAGCAGAGGTCCCGCGACGAGCGCCGCGCCAGCCAGCGCGGCGAGCCAGCCGGTCATGCGTACCCTCGATCCCAGGCACGAGGCGCGAACAGGTCCGGGTCGAACCCCGCCGCTACCAGTTCCTCCATGCACTGCGGGATCGTGTTCGGAACGGCCCGCCCGTCCGACCCCGGGACATAGACGTGGTTGACCGCCGGTTCCAGCCCGTCTCCCGGAGGCAGCACCTCGTTCACCTCCGCGACGTAGCGGCGGTTGACCAAGCCATCGATGTCGTGGCGGAGTTCGTGCCGCAGGTGGACGACGAAGTCCACGGCCATGCCGATCGTGCGGAACAGCGTGTCCGGCGCGATGGAAAGGCCGCCGGACCCGGCGAGGATCAGCATCCGGGCGAACACCTGGTCGGCAGAGTCGGCGTGCATGGTGCAGATGGAGCCGGAGCCGCCGGTGTTCATCGCCTCCAGCATCGGCACCAGCTCGTCGCCGCGGACCTCACCGACGATGATCCGGCGTGCGTTGAACCGCAGCGCGTCCTCGATGAGCTGGCGCATCGTGATCGCGCCCAAGCCTTCGGTGTTGCCCTCCCGGGCCTCCATCGCGAGCACGTCTCGGTGCCGGTCGGTCTGCAGGTGAAGGAAGAGCTCGTACTCCTTCTCCACAGTGGCGATCCGCTCGTCCGGGGCGATCTCGGCGGCCAGTGCCCGGGCGAAGGTGGTCTTGCCGTCGCCCATCCCACCCGTGATCACGATGTCCTTATGGGCGCGTACGGCGGCGGCGAGGAACGCGCGAAGCCCCTTGTCCACGGTGCCGTTCACCATCAGGTCGTCCAGGTCGGCCTCGAGCAAACCGTGTCTGCGGATGGACAGGCACGGCCGTGGCGTGACTCCCATCAGCGCGGCGATGCGGGTCCGGTGCCCGACCGACAGATGAAGACGCGGCCGAGCGATCGAGAAATCCCGGGTGGTCTGTCCCTGGTAGGCGGCCCACCGGCGGACGTTGCCCACCAGCTCCTCATCACTGTCGGCGATCGGTGGTCCGAGCGCCTTGCGGCCGTCCCGGTAGGTGATCCACACCTGGTCACAGCCGTTGACGTCGATGTTCTCCACCTCGGGGTCGTCGACGAACGGCTGCAGACGCCCCAGCGCGAAGATCTCGTTGTAGACCGCTTCCGCGAGCCGGTGCTCCTCCTGCAGCGTCGGCGCATCCCTGCCGGCCAGTGCCCTGCTGTCCACGTGCTCGCGGACCAGGTCGGTGATGACTGCTCTCGCGTACTCGCGTACGGCCTCGTCCCCGGTGACCGTTGCAGCGTCAAGCGCTTGCGTGACCGTGGGCAGGACCTCGCGCACCGCCTGCTGGACGTCGAAGCTCACGAGACTGTCACCTCGGTACGTGCCGGTCCCTCGCAGAGGTGCTCGGCCAGCGAACGAGCGGCCCGAACCAGTGGAGAACGGGGGAGGTACCGCTCGTTGCCGATGCCATGCGACAGCACGGCCGCGGCCCGAGGATCGTGTGAAAGGTGGTCGACTACCTCCACGCCGAGCGTCTTCGCCACCTCCTTGCGGCCGTACGGCCCGGCCCCGACGAGCAGAACCCGCGGACCGGACCGACGACCGCGCAGGGCTCGAATCTCAGTGAGGCGGGGAGCCAGCGCGGACAGATCCACGAGCGTGGGACGTGCGACCACGAGCACCTGGTCCGCGTCGGCGAGCAGCGAGGTAGGCATGTCCGAGCCGCCCACGCGTCCGACGTCGGCGATCACATCCCCGGGCGTCGCGGTAAAGGTCTTGGCGATGTCCACCCAGAGCTGCCGGACCGAGGCCACCTGAGCAGGGTCGGCGAGACCTGGCAGGATCCGGCGGGACCCGGCACCGGCCAGATGCAGGACCTGCTCGCGAAGAGTGGTGGCGGGGTCGGCACCGCGCCGGAGTTGGACCGCCCACTCGCCCAGGCCGCGTTCCTGTGGTTGGCCGACCAGATATCCGGACAGGACGCTGCCACCAGCAGGATCGCACTCGGCGAACAGAACCTCACGCGGCCAGGCCAGCGTGAGAGCGAGTCCGGTCGTCGTGACGCCCGGACTGTGGCCGCCCGAACACAAGACGGTCAGCATCTATGTTCACCTCGCCCGCGACTGGAGGATGAGCGCGATCTTCCCGTCCGCGGCCTGACGGGCCAGCGCACTGCCCTCGCCGGCCGGGACGACGAGGTCGACCACGATGAGCCCGTCAGCGTCGGGCTCGCCGACGCGGTCGACCCGAGCCTGGTGATCGGCCGGGGTGCCCTGCCCGTTCGAGATGGCGGGCGCCACGGCGGCGGCCACGACGCGATCACCGGGCTGGATTCCCCTGGCAGGCAGTTGGCTGGGCTTGAGCGCCACCGGCACGACGACCTGTCCCGGTGCCGGAACGAGTGTCCCGGTCAGGTGCGCGGGTGCCAGCAGGCTGCCGGCCTTCAGGTCCACAGCGGCGCGTCTGCCGATGACCGCGCTCTTGTCGGTAGCCTCCACAGCCCGTACTCCCGAGTCCAAGCCGAGCGCGACCGTCCGAAGGTCCTGGGCTTGCAACTGCTGGCCGATGGGAACGTCGCGTGCCATGACGAGAACCGGCGTCCGGTGTCCGGCGATGCCGTACACCTGCCAAGCGATCAGCGCGCCGAGAGCGGTCAGCGCGATGCTCACAACGAGCATCACCGGGCTGCGCCTGCTCGGTAGCGGGCGCACGTGTGTGGCCCGGCCCGCTTCCCTGCTCGGCGTGGAGCGCTGGAGCATAGGGCTATCCCTTCGTGACGAGCGCCTGGGCTTCGATGACGCGGATCGGGAAGGTGACCGACTTCGTGATGGGCGGCAGCGTGCCGCCTGTGCCACCTGAACCGCGCCAGGTGCCGCTCCAGGTCACTGACACGGTCGCCCGGTAGGCACTTGCCGGATGCTGGTACGTGTGCGAACAGGTGGAGCTCTGCTGGTCGGCAGGCCGAGTGGTGTCGTACGCGGTTCCGGGCCCGTCGCAAGTGAGCGTCTGGCCGTCGCCGGTACTGATGGTCATCCGCTCGGGAGTGGCAGTGGCCGCGGCCCAGACAGCGCCGATGTGCAGCCGCTTGGACTTGGGCGCCCACTGCCCGTCGGCTAGGAAGAACCACTGCGGGAGTCCGACCAGCCCGTCCTGGCCGCGTGGCGGAGCGGTGAGCACCGTCGGCGGCGCGATCGGGATCAGTTTGTACGCTCGACGAGCGAGCTGCTCAGGGGTTACCGCATCACGCCGTTTCTTGATCCAGACGACGTCTCGGTAGCCATCGGAGCACTCGACCAGGTAGTAGGCGCCCTTGCCGGTCGGCTCGCTGCTCAGGTTGCTGCCGGGATCGACGAACTCCAGACCACCGTTCTCCCGCCCGTCAGCGAACCACGGCTGGTAAGTACATCTGACCTTCGATCCCTTGCCAGTCGGAGTCGCTGACCCGGGACGGGGCAGGCGCTTGGCCGAAATGATGTAGCCCGTGTAGTCGCTCGACACGCCGACGCCGTCCCCGTCTCCGTCCCCGAGCGGGGCAATGGCAAGCCCGGCGACAAGGACATAAGTCATGCCGTAGGCGAACAAGGCTCTTTCACCTGCTCTACCTTCGACACTCGCCAGGCGCCATCCGCCCCCTTCGCGAGGGTGGCGACAAGATGAATGCGACTCGTTCCATGCGTGAGGCGCTTTCCCGTCCGATCGTCTGCCTGACCGCCTTTCCGGGCGTCTTGGCAGTCGTGGAGGGTGGCGCGATCTCTCTCGATCCGTACGTCGAACGGGTGATGTTCGGGATTTCCCCATGTCACCCGGTGCGTGGCGCGGAGCGCGGCGATTCCTCGCAACATCCGGCTCAGGAGAGGCTGGGTGGCCACCTGTTCAAGGATCGCCTTGCGCTCTGCTGGGTAAGCACGCTCGGCGCGTTGGCCGGCGGGGTAGAGGTCGCGGTATGCGGCAAGGACGGCATCCTCGCTCGTGGTGGCCGTCGGAGTGGGCGAGGGCGGCGTCAAGGTGAGGGTTGGTTCTGGAGCGGTGCCGCTGGACTGGCAGGCAGTCACAGCGCTTGCCGTGACGACGAACATCGCCACCAAGGGCAAGGCTCGTTTTGGGCATCGCGAAACAACCCTCACCGGCCAGCACCTTCACCGTAGAAATTGGTCCACTACAAGCAGTCGCCAGATTAGAGTAGTGGCCCAAGTGTGGCGCCTAACGGTCTGGTCATTCAATCATTACCAGCGATTTATCAAGACGCCTAAACCCTTGTGGCGGTTGCCCTCTTGTGGCGCGAGAGTTGAGCCCAAATCGTCGAAACAACGTAATTCTCCGCCTAGTGGGCGCTTGTTCTGTATAGCGCCCTAAATGCGATCAGGAGTTCCGTGAACGTCTCGAACTGCAGCCTTGAGAGCGGCAAGGTACAAACCGCCATGAGGGCGGCTACCGACTTGCCAACAGTCCGGCCATCGCTGTCCGCAGCGGCTACCTGTCGCGCCCGCCGGCCCACGACGTACTGGCTGTGGCGCTAACCCTACGAGCCCGCGCGTGGATCCGGCTACGGGAGCAGGCGGATGAGGCCGTCCTCCAGGTAAGCAGTCTGGCCGGCGCCTGCCGCCAAGATGGCCGCGTTCATCCTCCGCGCCAGGCCTGGCGGCAAGAGCTTGTCCAAGTCCGCGGGAGGAGCGAATACGTATTCGTCGAGTTCCTCGGGTTGCAGGCGGAGCGCCGCGATTTGGGAGTCAGTGAGCACGCCTGCGTTGAAGACGAACATCAGCCCGGCGTCCCAGGGCGGTGCCGGTGGCACCCAGTCGACACATGCGAGCTGACCCACCGGCGGCGCAATGCCCAGTTCCTCCTGCAGTTCACGGAGCAGAGCACTGACGGGGGACTCCCCCGCCTCGACCATGCCGCCGGGGATGTCCCATTCGTCCTTGTAGACCGGGTGCACGACAAGCACCCGCCCCTCGTTGTCTCGGAGCAATGCGCCTGCCGCGGCACGAAGGCGGGGTACGGAGGCGACATAGGCCAGGTATGACGCGGAGTCGCTCATGACGGCTCTGACACTATGAGCCGCGCACGGCCTGGCGCCGGGTATTTCCAAACCTCACGTGGAAGCAGCTCGTACACCACTGGGCGGGACGTCACCGGCCGGCAGGGAAAGACGGCGTGTCGCCCACGGACTGTTCATACCCTGAGCCGGTGCGTACCGGCTCTCTCGACGCCCGTTTGATCGTTCTCCGCGGGAACTCCGGCTCTGGGAAGACCAGCGTCGCCCGGGCCGTGCGGGCCGCCTATGGCCGTGGCCTGGCGCTGGTCGGCCAGGACGTCGTACGGCGGGAACTGCTGCGGGAGCGGGACGTACATGACGGTGTGAACATCGGCCTCATCGACACGATCGTCCGGTACTCCCTCGATCACGGGTATCACGTCCTGCTCGAAGGCATCCTCACCGCCAGCCGGTACGGGGCGATGCTGCAGTCCCTACGCCGTGACCATGCCGGGACCAGCGCCTTCTTCTACCTGGACGTGTCCCTTCCCGAGACGCTCCGGCGGCATGACAGCCGCCCCCAGCGGTCGGAGTTCACCCCCGACCAGATGCGGGAGTGGTACCGCGAGCGCGACCTGCTGCCGGACGGGTGCGAGACTGTCATCGGCGAGGACAGTCCGCTGGAAGCGTCGGTGCGGCAGGTGCTGCGCCAGGCGCGCCTGACTCCAGGGCAGACCAACCAGTGACAACGCCGCACGATGGCGGCCGCCTCGATCCGCGATGATCCCCACGATCGCGGCCAGTGAGATTGTCGTGGTTGAAGGTATCGAGGACAGCGCGGACGAGTACGTCGTCATCCGACGCCTGTAGGCGCTTCCTCCGTCGTCGGGCCGGTCCCCGTGTTCCTTGTGTTCCTCCCGCGAGGTGCTCTTCGGTCAGTAGCCTATGCCGGTGATTCTGGCTAACCCTGACCAGCACACACTGCGCGCGGCGGTGACTGACACGTACCGCGCCGAGGCGGAGTTCGACGACGCGCGGGCCTGGCTGGAAGAACTGCTGGGCAGCCGCAGCGCTATCGAGCCGATCGCGGCTGAGGTCTGGGCGTTCGACGAGGCCCTTGAACGTGTTCTGCTCGTCAAGCACCGCTGGAGAGGCTGGGTGGCGCCTGGCGGGAAGGTCGAGCAGGGAGAAGCCCCACGGGACGCCGCACGCCGTGAGCTGCATGAGGAAACCGGCATCGTCGGCGACCTGTCGGACGTCCCCGCGGCGGTTTTCGTGCGGTCCTATCGTTCTGATTGGGCGCTCACGCTCGGCCTTGCGTATGCCGCAGTGCTCAACGGGTCGCTCCCGCTGAGCGGTGAGAGTCACCAGCCGGCCGCCTGGGTCCCGTTGCACCACGACTGGGAGGGCGCCTTTCCCGAGGACAGACCACGGATCCGCGAGTACGCCAGGCATCTGGCCCGTACCCGAGAAGGTACGGGCCGCTGACCAGAGCGGCTCTGGCTGGAGGCCGCTCAGGTCACGCCTTTGCAGTTACTACGAAGACCGTGAGCGAGTCACAGAAGCCGGCGGAGTGTCACTTCGGCCGTGTCCACGGCTGTGGTGAGAGCGTGCATGTGGGCAGGTGAGAGCTTCCCGGCACCGAGCCCCGACGCGGTCAGTACGGCGTGGAGTTTCTGTCTTTGCTCACTAGCCAGGCGGGAGTAGACCGGGCGGTGGTTCAGGACGTCGCGGGCGGCGTAGGCGTCGAGGATGGCCACCTCCACGACGGCGTCCTGCAGAAGGGCGGGGCAGGGACTGGTCCGGTCGTGGGCCAGGTCGAGTGTGGTCAGTCCGACTCGGGCCTGGAACGTCGCGGTCGCCGGGTCGGGCGGGGCGATCAGAGCGAGTGCCTCCCGCAGGGCATGCTCAAACTCCGGCTGCGGCGCTGGTGACGTCGCTGGGCGGCAGCAGATGCGCAGGAGGGCCGCGATGGCGTTCTCCCATGGTTCCGCGGGGACGGTGGATTCGATCGTGGCGCGAGCCTGCTCGTCGAGGCCGCGTTCCATCAGTGACATGATCATGATTTGACGGCCGTCGAGGAGGCGATTGCCGACGCCGCGATGCGCGGCCATGGCTTCGGCGGCCTCGGTCCAGCGGCCGATCCGCGCCAAGGCCCTGGCACCGTCGATGAGTACGGTGACCCACAGCTCCTCGCAGACCTTTCGGTGGTCCGCCTCTGTGTCGATCAGCACCGACAGATCCACGTTGTGGTTGCGGATCTCGGCTGTGCCGCGCCGCTGAGCAGCGCGGTACAGCCGCGTGAGCAGGTCGTAGGCGCCTTCGCCGTCACCTTCGCGGATCAGCAGCCGGGCGATGTTCACCAGTGGCATGAGTGCCATCACGGCAATGTCCCCGGTGAGGTTGCCCGCTTTGGCGAAGACCTGGTGCTGCCTCCAACACAGCTGCGCAGCCAGGTCCGGCATCCCGACGTCGGAGGCGATCAGCGCGGCGTAATTGAGGACCCCGCTGGCGCGGGCCACCAGATCGCGGTGGCTCGCATTGGCGGGCTCGACGGTCAGATCGGTGAGGTGGCGGATGCGTTCGGCGAGGGGTAACCCGGCCGCCTTGGGTCGGCGGACCAGCGGGATCCGGCTGGCTATTGCGGGGATCATCGGCTCAGCTCCTGCGCGGCCAGTCGACGACGAGACGGCTGTAGGTCTTGTCGATGACGAAGCGCGGTTCAGCGGCCGTTAGTTGGTCGCGGGCGTCATCTACGGCCATGCGGAAGCCGGGTTCCGGGGCGTTGTTGCCCCAGCCGCGGTCCCATTCGCTGATCGCGGTGGCTACCTGGTCGGCGAGCGCGGCGGCGCGCGGGCCGTGGCCGATGACGCCGATCTCCCAGAACCTGCCCTGCTCGTCCTCGCCTTCGCGCACGGTCAGGTAGGCCAGGGTGTCGCCGTCGAGCGCGGCCATGGAGCCCCAGCCGAAGTGCGGGGTGAAGCCGGGGCGAGACCCGGGCATGCGCGACAGGCCGCCTGGCAGCACGCACGCCAGGTACAGATACAGCCACTGCCAGGGGTCCCCTTGGCGGAACTTCACGCCGGAGTAGACCTTGGCCTGCGGCTGGTCCAGCACGGTGCGTATCACCTCGTGGTCCACGTCCTGCTCGCTGAAGGTCTCCAGGCGTACGTTTCCCTCACCGGCCATATGCACGAGGGTGCAGATGTCGTCGCAGACGCCTTTGCGCAGGGGCACGAACGTCGCCATCTCACACGAGACGGCCTTCCAGGTCCGACCGTCGCGTTCGAAAGCAAAGGATCGCGAGATGCTGCCGCGAATCCGCATCGGGATGACCAGGCGTCCGCCGGGGGCAAGCTGGTCGAGGATCCTCAGGGGGACGTCGCCGGCGCCGACGGTGAACTGGATGCGGTCGAAGGGGGCGTGTTCGGGAAGGCCGGCGGCGCCGTCGGCCAGCACGACGGTCACGTTCGGGGCCCCGGCCTGCGCGAGGTTCTTCTGGGCGCGTCCACGAGGTCCTGGTCGACGTCCACGGTCCACACGTGACCACCGGGGGCCACGAGCTGGCCGAGCAGGTGTGCGTTGTAGCCGGTGGCGGCCCCCGCTTCCAGGATCTTGTGGCCGGGCTTGGCGCCCAGCTGCTCCAACTGGGTGGCGACGATCGATGGTGCGGAGATGCAGGAGATCATCTCGCCGGTCTCGTCGTGCTTGACGGGCACGGCGTCGTCGACGTACGCGGCCTGAAGGTCGACGCCAGGGAGGAACAGGTGCCGTTCGGTGTTCCGGAAGGCGGCGATGACGTCAGGAGTGCGCAGGTGGCCGCTGTCGATGAGGCGGGTCACGAGCGCTTCGCGCAGCTCGGCGGGGTCGGTTACAGGCGTCACGGTGGTCTCCATTCGGGTGAGGTTAGAGTCCGGTGAGGTGGACGTGCGGGAAGACACGTCAGCTGCCTCCTCGTCGGCGAAGGCGACGTGTCGGCCCAGCCATGCGGTTGCGGCCTGCTCTTCGGCGGACACTCCGGCGCGGTTGAAGGCGAAGATCGCGTGATGGGCGAGTATCGCGCGCAGACCCCGCGTCAGCCGCCCATCCGCGACCAGCCGCCTCAGCCGGTGTCCGGCCTCCTCGAACGCGGCGACGCGCTCGGCCCAGCCGGGCTCGGCGTCCGGCCGCCGAGCGGCGTCGGCGTTCATCAGGCGCCGCATGGCCGCGACTGCCCGGTCACGTGAGGCGTCGGCGGGCGGGCTGACGGACGGGCGTAGAGAGCCGAGCTTCGCCCAGACGTCGCCGATCTCGAAAGGGTCCAGGCCAGCCGCCCGGTTCATGGTCGAGATCAGCAGGACACAGCGTTCCCGGGCACCCGCCCTGCCCGTCTCGGCCAGGGCTGCGCGGCTGTCCGCGCAGAACACCTCATGGGCGACATCCATGCCTTCGGGGCCGCCGAACGCCTCGGTCTCCGGCTCGTAGACACCGCCGACCCAACCGTCGGCCAGTTGGTCGGCGACGAGCCGGTCCAGCAGGTCCGCAGCCGAGCGCTCGGTGCGCAGCCGCAGCCCTCCGTCCTTGCGCAGGAAGTGGAACCGCTGGTCGTGCAGCGCGGACGCCAGCGCCTGGGCAGCCTCCTGGCTCACGGAACCGCCTGGGAACGACACGCTGGCATGCCACCAGCCCTGCTCGGGCGTGATCGGCAGGTCCTCATCGTCGACGTCCATGGTCGTGGGCGCTCCTTCTCAGTGGGGCTCGGGTCGAATGACGGGCGGGGTTAAGTGATCAGTAGAGCCCTGGTCCAGCCGGTGGTGTTCGTGCCGTCCAGGGCCAGTTGCGCGCCGGCACGGCCTTCCATGAATCCGGGCTTGGACAGCCGGTCCAGGTCAGCGGCCAGGCGATTTGTCAGGTCCTCGATCTGCGGCGTGTACCGGCCCGGGTCGGGGCTGTCGTCGGCGACGGCACGGACGACGGTCAGTAGGCCGGCCCAGCCGTGGCACAGCGAGGCATCGGTAATCCGGCTGACGCAGGCCGGGTCGGTGAGGACGGATGCGACGGTGTCCTCTGCCGCGAGGCGACGGGCCGGGTCGTTCAGGGCGATGGCAGCCAGTTGCCGGGTGCGGGCGGTGCCGAGTTCTCCGTAGCACCACGACGGGCGCGCGACCTGCCGTTTCGGCCGCTCGGAATCGGACAACTGGTCCCGGGTGATCCAGTAGCAGCAGCCGTATCTGTCCAGCCAGCGCGTGAACACCTCGATGGCATCGTGCTGTCCCGACACCTGAACACCGCGCCGGGCGGCGAGGGACAGCACCGCCAGGGGGCCGGCGATGCCGTGTGCGACACCGTTGTTGCCGTGTCCGCCGGACATCTCCTCACCGGCGGGCCCGGCATCCGACCACCAGCCCGGCAGCTCCCGGCCCTGGATGCGGACCGGCCGGCACAGGGAAACCAGGTAGTCCAGCACCTCTTCCAGCAGTGGCGAGGCGCTGTCGCGGGTCAGCAGCAGCGCGCCCAGCCCAGTCAAGCCCCGGATGAGGTCGAACTCCGCGAGATGCGGCAGTGCCCCGCAGGTATGACGCCGCCGCGCTGCGGCCAGTCGGGCGGCCACGACGCGGTCGACAACACCCCGGACGTGACGGTCGGCGCGGCCGGCACGGCTGAGCACGAACTCCAGTGCCGGGGCGCCGTGGAACAACGACGCGTTACCTCCGGCACTGACACCGCCTGCAACCGCCCGCGCCAGGCTGCATCGAGCGGATTTGAGGTCGCCGCGCTCAATGTGCAGCAGCGCCACTCCGAGCGCGCCCTCGGACAGGTCCTGCGTCCGGGGGACGGTCGCCTTCATGAGCGTGCCCTCAGCGGGACAACGAGGCTGTGGGCCCGCCCGCCGATCCAGCCGTCGGCATCCGGCGGCGGAGCCTCGTGCAGGACCGCGACACCGGTCGGACTGGAGGCAAGGTGAGTGCGCAGTAGGTCCAGGTGCATGTCCTGGCGGAGATCGAGCGGAAGATGCTGGGCGTCCTCGGCCAGGAGCACGCGGTCTGGCACGCCGAACCGGTCCATCCACTCGTGCAAGCGCACGGCCCACTCATCCAGCGTCGCGGTGCGACCGGGCAACTCGTGAGTCTGCAGCTTCCATCGCGCGGGCACCAGGATCGAACGCCGGTAGTGCAACGCCGGGGTGAATGGCAGGGTCCAAGCCGCGCCCCAGTCGAACCACGTCACCTGGGGAGTGGTGGCCCGGCTGATCTCGGCCAGGAACCGCGCCAGGGGAGGGGTGTAGTTGTTCCACAGGAAGTTGATCGCGGTCGGTGCGAGCACCTCCACGTGTGCCCCGGTGGCGGCCTCGGTCAGATATAGGCGGCCGTTGCGGAGACCGACAGCCAGATCGGACGGGAACAGCACACCCTTCCCACGGTGCCGGAACTCCCCGACGCTGACCAGCCGGGACAGCACATGCGGGGCACGAGTGAGCAGATCGGCCGGGACGCGGCCGGCGTGGAAGGACAGCTGGACCAGCTCCGCGCCAGGCTCGACCGTGGGCAGACCGGCGTACGTCGCGCCGGTCTCTGGGAACAGATGCCAGAACCGGCCTGTCATCGAACCGGCCGCCCGAGAGACGGTGAACACCCGAAGACGGAAGTTCCCAGAGTCGAGAGCCCGCGCCGAGCCCGCCTGCACCTGCACACACAATTCGAGGTGGGGCGGAGTGACCGTACGCTTGCCCGCGGCGGCCTCCAATCGCTCGATCACTGCGCCGGACAGGACCACCGCTCGATGACTCGTGATGGCCGCGGTGCCAACCAGTTCCAGAAGCAGCCGGTCCCGGCGGGTCATCGGGCGGGGCGGCTCGGACACCTGGCCGAAACCCTCGGGAAAGCCCAAGCCCCTCTCGGGGTCCGTCACCAGCTCCAGCGGCACCTCGACCCCTTCGCCGTAGCGGTCGGCGAACTGCTCGATGTAACGGCGCCATGCCGGAGTCCCCGTCGGATACATGGCGAGCCGGGTCAGGACCGTCGCGGCGGTCTCCGCCTCTGTCACGACCGTCGTCGGCAGCCGCACCGTTGCGTCCAGCCGCAGATCCGGCGCCGCCATTCGGTTCCGGGTGTCCCGCAGGGCGGCCGGCAGGGCATCGGCCGGGTCGACGACGGTGGCGGGTGCACGCAGCGACGACCGCAGCAGCCGTACCCGCAGGAGCTCCGCGAGCAGCCCCGTCCGATGGCGTTCGTCCGCGCCCGGGAACTCCGCGGCGAGCTTGTCCGTCAGGGTCGAGTACCGGATCGGCACCCGGGCCGCATCCAGTACCAGCGCGACCGCGGGCGTCAGCGCGAGGGAGAACTCCGAGGCGCCCTCGGACGGAACGTAGACGCGCCCGGCCCGCTGACGTGCCAGATTGTTGACGCACACGTCGACGTCAGCCATCCGATCGCCATCCGCCTCCCAGTCGCTGATCGCCGCCTCCAGCGCCACCGGGTCCGGTCGGGCAACAGCTTGGTGCAACTCCCCGAAGCGGACCTCAGCCACGTCGCCGAACTCGACCAGGGCGACGCCCGCGAACAGGCCGAACGGTGTCGAGCGGCGCGCGTACCTGATCGCGTATCGGGCGGTGGCCAGTGCCGCCCGGCGTGCCCGGCGTACCTTCACCGAGAGCCCACTAAGGATCGCCTGGACCTGGCGGTCCAGATCCGGGCTGGCGCAGGACGCCGTCTGCCGAAAGGCGTCATCGGCCCACACTTCCGCCAGCCACGAACGCCAGCGCTCGAGGGGCGCTGCGGGACCCGGCCAGGGCGGCAGGTCCGGCCCGGTGAGGTGCACCGCGGCGCGCAGCATCCCCTCACCGGCAACCCGGTACAGGCTGTGTCGTAAGCGCGTCATCACCCACACTCCGTTCTTGACAGGAAGGGAGCGGGCCGGAGGGAGCCGTCCGTCCGGCCCGCGTCGCCGGGCTGGACCTGGGCTACGAGGTGGTGCAGGCGCTCGGGCAGGAGCTCCCGCAGTTGTCACCGGTGCTGCACAACAGCACCGTCTCAGTCGCCGGCGTGTTCTCGATGAAGGTGATGTCGAGCTGGAACGGGTCGTCGGCGTCGTCGCCGGCGTGCTGGCGCGGTTCGGCGCTCCGCGTGATGGTCTGCGTGCTCATCCTTTGCTCCTGATCCTTGGTGGAGGGACCTCGGTGACCGCCCGATGGCCCGGCTCTGGGCAGCCGGACCCCGTGTGATCGCGTCCTCCCCGGTGGACTCCCCGCACCGCATCGGTCCGGGGTCGTGCTCGTGGCCGGCGTCTTGGAAGACGACTCCGCCACCACCGCCCCTTGCCGCAGCTACAGCGGCAGGGACGGAGCCTGAGCGTTCGCGGCCAACTGCTCGGGGTCGAATTCGCCGGCCTTCACCCCGTTGATGAATGCGTCCCATTCGGCGGGGGTGAACACCAGGACAGGGCCGTCCTGGTTCTTGCTGTCGCGCACGCCGACTTCGCCGCTCGGCGAGACGGCCACTTCAACACAGGCGCAGTTGTTGGCGCTCCGGCTGCTCTTCCGCCAGGGAACGCCGGACAGCGCGAAGCAGGGTTGAGGCATGGACTATCTCCGATCTTCGTGTCAATGGAGATGGGACAGATTCCGGCCCGGGCGTTCCGCGCTGTGGTGTGCCCGGGCCGGGCGGAGTGCTCGGCGATGCAGGAGACAGGGGCGTGCCCGGCCAGCCCGGACAGGGGCGCTCAACTACACGCCGAGCGGGTTCAACGGCATCGCGACCCGGGGCGCCCTTTCCCGAGGTGACGGAGGGCCGGTGGATTCATCCGGGTGTCGCGGAGTCGCACGAACGGCTCCGAGCGCCGGAACGGCGAACCAGACACCCTTGCCCACCTGTCCGCTGTGATATAGCCGAGTCGGGCGCACGCCACAGTGGCCTTTTGCGAGGGCGGCGACGATGCTCAGGCCGAAACCGCCTTCGTCAAGGTGGGCGATATCGGAGTCGTCGGCCACGGCCGCGGGCGTCAGGGCCTCGGCGAGCCGTTTGGCGACGATGTCCTCCTGGGCGCCGACGTCAGCGATCTCACAGACGATGGGGAACCCCGCGTACTGAACCAGTCGCAGCTCACACGGACCTCCGGTGTGCACGAACGCGTTGGTCGCCAGCTCACTGACCACGACGTCCGCCTCATCAAGCGCGGGGCCGTCCACGTGCTCGGCGACATGCGAACGCAGCAGACGCCGAGCCTGCTGTGGGCCGCCTTCGCGGCTCAACCGCCAGGCGGTGACCCGGATCAGGCAGTTCTCAGCGGGGATCTGCACTGGTTGTTCGGGTGTTGATGGTGGCGTCTGGGTCGGGGCAAGGAGCACATCCATACAAGGTCTCCTGAGCAGGCGTCTTCCGGGAGAACGCCGCCCCGTCGTGGTGACCGTGAGCGACGAGAGGGTCTCTCATGGGATTGCTCCTGCGAGCGTGCCCTCTGCAGATGAGAGAGCCAACGCCGTTGTGTCCCAGCCAGGCCGTCGTGGGTTAGGCCAGATTGGCCTACGAGAAAGGTGAGCTGGAGATACGCTCTGCCCGATCCAACGAGCAACGCGGACACCATCAAGACGACGCATACCCTGGCTGGCGGAGGGCCCCGATGGACCCGAGAGCGAACGGCGACCGCGTCTGCCCGGCATGCCGCTTCGCCAAGCTCAGCCGGTACAACCCGGACCCGCTCTGTGGCCCCTGCCTCACCTCGGCCCGGGAGTCGACCGGCGTCACCCCCACCTGGGTCTGGGACTCGCTGCCTCTGCGGCAGGCGCTCACCCGGCTCGATATGGGGGCCGCGCTGGCGATCCTGCGCGGAGCGTCAGGGCTGAGCCAGCTCGACTTCGGCAACCTGCTCGGCTGGTCCCAATCCATGGTGACCAAAGTCGAACGACGCCAGCGGTACACCTTCCATGACGTACGGGAGATTCTCCGCGTCTGCGACGAACTCGGGATGCCTCGAACGGCATTGCTGCCGCTCATCCTGGGGCGGGAGGATGCCAGTCTGGAAAGCGACGATGAGGCCGGTTTTTGGGGAGTCGACGTGGACCTCGACCGCCGGGAGTTCGGTGCCGTGACCTCGGGATTAGTCGTGGCCGCGCTGCTGCCCCCTCCCGAGCGGGTCGATCGCGCGCACGTCCGCTACCTGCAGGCCGTCCTGTCGCGGCTGCGCACCCAGGACCGCACCATCGGCGGCGCCGGCCTCCTGCGCCAGGCCATGCAGACCTTCGCCCGGGCACGGGCGATGCTGGACGAGTCCGACTACACCGATCAGGTCGGCAGGCAACTACTGGTTACGACCGCCGACCTCGGCATCGTCACCGCCTGGCTCGCCTACGACTCCGGCAACCAGCCCCTCGCCCGCACCTTGTACGGCCAGGCCGCACTGCTGGCCGGCAGCTCCGGCGACACCGAACTGATCGTGCACGTGTATGTGAACATGGCCCAGCAGGCGACCCACCTGGCCAGGATCACCGGCCGCCGGGGCACCGCACGCGAGGCACTGCGGTTCGCCGACCGCGCGGCCGACGCCGCCCGGCACGCCCGTTCCGCCACCCTGCACGCGCTGATCGCGCTTCGCCAGGCACTCGCCCACGCCCAGCTTGACGACGAGGTCGCTTTCCGGGCCGCGATCTGCCGGGCCCGCAACGAGCTCGACCGCGGCACCCACGACACCGACCACCCCTGGAGCACCTTCGTCACCCAGTCTGAGATAACCGGCTACGAGGCGATGGGCAGGATCGCGCTCGGCGACCCCGAGCGCGCCGCCCGCCTGTATCGGTCGGTTCTCAGCGATCCGGCCCGCTCGCCACGTGACCGCGCTTACTACCGCGCCCGGCTTGCCGCGGCCACCTCCGCAGCCGGGGACCGCCGGACCGCCCTCGAGGAGGGAATGCGGCTCCTTCCGGATCTGGGAGAACGGCTGACCTCCGTCCGGGTGCTCAATGAACTGCGGCCCGTCCGGCACGAGGCGGAGGGTTTCGACGAGGAGTTCTGCGAACGCTTCGACCAGGCCGCCCGTGCGCTGGCCCCCGTCTGATCCTGAGAACCCGGAGGAACAGCATGACCGAACCTGTGATCTTCAAGCGGTTCGACGCCGCCGGCGCCCGGGAGCAGCGTGAGGTCGTGTCGCTGATCCACCGCGACGCCTACGCCGAGCGAATCGCCACCGGTGACGCATTCGCCAGTGACCAGGCCTTCATGGCTCGCTTCGACGCCTACACCAGCCGGGACGGCTTCGACCTCGTCATGGCGTACGTCGGAGACGAGCCGGTGGGCCAGGCCTGGGGTTGGCCTCTGCCCCCTGACACACGGTGGTGGAACGGGCTGGAGACCGAACCCGAGCCGGACTTCACCGCCGAGGACGGCGCCCGTACCTTCGCCCTTTCGGAGATCATGGTGCGGCGGGCGTGGACCGGACAGGGCATCGCGCACGCCCTGCATGATGAGCTCTTGGCCGGCCGCGGCGAACGACGCGCCACACTGCTGGTCCGCCCGGAAAACGCTACGGCCTACGCCGCCTACGTCCGATGGGGTTGGCAGCCTGTCGCCCGTCTGCGCCCCGGCTGGCCCGACGCACCCCTGATGGACGTGCTGATCCTTCCGCTGCCCCTGGCACAGTGACCTCGACGCGCCTATCAGAGTCACCAGGGCCGAGGTTCCCAGGACCAGCCCGCTGCCTCTAGGAGCTACTCTGCCCTTGATAGGCGATCACGTACGTCGGGAAGTGTGAAGCTATCCCCATGAGTGATCGTCACAGAAATCTGTTAACCCGCTTTTCGGCGACTGCTTCAGTACTAGAGATCAACATGAAGGCCATCTAATGGCTTTTCCTGCAGATCAGGGGCATCAGTGCGGGCCTGGCCGCTCACCCACGGCTCCGCGCATGGGCTGAGCCTAGGGTGAGCACCGATGGTGCGCAGGGAGCAGTAGCCGAGTTGCTCCCTCTACAGTCGTTCTCATGGCACAGCAGCGAGAGATGCGGGTGGAGCAGAGGAATGCCCGGCGGCTGATCACCCGGACGGAGATCGCGGAATGGGCCAAGGTGACACGCCCGGCTGTCACGAACTGGGAGAAGAAGCCAGCCTTCCCTAAGCCGGTGTCGGCAGGGAAAGCGGAATACTTCCAGCTCGAGAGCGTGCTCACCTGGCTGGATAAGCGGCGAGTCCCAGTCAACAGATTGATTGATGACGAGCCCCTCGGCACCACATACGGTGACCGGGTCCGGCGCAGTCTGCCCGATGATGAGCCGCTTCCTGCAGTCGGGGATTCGCCCAGCCGCGGGCCCTTACGACGGCTGCATGAGCTGCTGGCGCTAGCGGACGGCGTCAAGGGCTCCGCCGCCATGGCCGACTACCTGACCCTGCTGCTCACGCTCAACTTCCTGTGGGGGGCCGAGCGAGAGCGCTGGACGAGGTTACACGAGCTGGCCATGCGCACCGACAGCGCAAAGCAGGCCAAGGAACTGCTCCGCGACATCGGGCATGCGGCGGACGAGGCCTTGCGCCGACGTGGCGTGCCCCCTGGACTTCAAGACTCCTTGGTGCGGCTGACCCCACGCACTGTCCAGGAGCTCAGGCAAGTCGTTCGCCTTTCGGCCGACCTCGGACGCGAGACGTACGAGCAGCTCCTTCGCAGGTACGAGGAGCAGGTTGCGCTGCGCAGTGGTGAGTTCTTCACGCCTCGCACGCTAACCAGCCTGATAGCCGACCTCGTCGTCTCTCGAGCAGACGGGATCCAGCGCATCTACGACCCGTACGCTCGGGGGGGCGAGTTGCTGGTCGCGACCGCCGAGGCGGCAGGCTTGGGCGCGAGCGTGCGCGGCGAGAGCCCGCGGTTAGAGACACTCCGGTACGCCATGATGAATCTGGCCCTAGACGGTGCGGATGCGAGCCTGGAGGTCGGAACTGCCGCCCCATGGGAGGCACGCGGGAGCCGGCCAGCAGTTCGGGCGGACGTGATCATCACGAATCCTCCGTTCAACATGGGCTCGACCATGCGGGACAGAAACCCGGCGAGGTGGCCATATGGCGTGCCGCCAGTGGGAAACGACAATTTCGCCTGGCTGCAATACGTCCTGCAATCGCTGGAAGACGGCGGCAGGGCAGCCGTGATCATGCCGCAGAGCGCTGGGACGTCGGCCAGCAAGGCGGAGCGGGACATTCGCCGCAATATGGTGGACGCGGGCGTGGTCGAGTGTGTAATCGCCCTGCCAGGCAGGCTGTTCCCCGCCACGGATGTGCCCGTATCAGTGTGGTTGTTGCGCCGACCGGGCACTCCTGGTGCGGCAGTGCTCTTTATAGACGCGCGGGAACGAGCAGAAAAGTCCCGCAACCACCGGAGGCTGCCCCCGGACGACCGGGATGCCATCGTGACCACATATCGGCAGTGGTGTGACAGCCAGTCAACAGGTGACGGCCTCAGCATTGCGGTTTCGCCCCGCGACATCCGCGCCAACGACTTCTCGCTCAACCCCGCGGACTATCTGGCGGACGACCCGCCGGAAGGTACGGCTGAAGAGTTGAGCGCGGTCATGGACGCATTCGAGCGGTTGGTCGAGACGCAGGGGCAGGCGAACGAGGCGGACCGGGCGGTTAGCGTCCACGTTACGGCGCTCGCTCGGGGGACTGGCGGTTCGCTTTCACCGCTCCCAAACGGTTGGACGCGCACGACGCTGGCAGAGGTGTGCGAGATTCAGGCGGGTCCCTCGTATGCACAACTACGCGACGAGCGGCGCTCGTCCGATGGTGCCGTCCCCTTGGTGCGGCCCAGGCACCTGCGGGACGGCCACATCACCGGCTCCGACCAGGAGAAGATCTCGGCTGAATTCGCCGCGACGCACGAGCGATACCTGCTCGAAAGCGGCGACATCGTCTGCATCCGGTCTGGCGCGCTGACCGCTCCTGCACTGGTGCGCGACGGGCAGCACGGGTGGCTGCCGCACCATAACCTTTTCCGGCTGCGTGCACGCCGGCTGGAGGTCTTCGATCCGCTCTATCTGCTGGCCTTCCTGTCGCAGCCGTACGCACTCGGCTGGGTACGTAATCGCTCGGCTGCGGCGGGAGCGCCCTCCATCAGCGCCCGCTCATTCGGGGAGCTACCGGTAGTGCTGCCCCCGATGCCCGTACAGCGGCGCGTCGCCGCCCTGCTCCACGACCTCGACCTGCAGATCTCACTCCACAGGCGGCTGGTCACCGCCGCTACGGACGCCCGCGCCCTGCTGAACAAGGGGCTCATGAGCGGTGCACTCACGCTTGACCTGGCGTGAACCCATCTTCGAGAAAGGAAACTCTACGTGGACTCGCAACCTCCCCCCGACTCGGGCGTCGCTCGCTCCCTGTGGCTGGCGGTCGCCGCGCTTTTCTCCCTGGTGATCGCCCTGGTCGCGGGCATATTGAAGAGCCAGACTGGAGCGGGGCTCGCCGAATCGGCGCTGGTGAGCGGTGGGGCGTTCGCCACGGCGATGGCCCTGTGCCTGGCGGTCTTGAGCGCGGCCCAGCGATCGCGATGACTCTCCGGCGGTTCCGCTCTCGTGAAGGAAGGTGTGGTTGTGGTACTTCCTCTCGGACCGCCGAAGGCGAGATAGATGTAGGAAGCAGCCAGGCCCAGGGAGCGGCTATCAAGCCGCGCTGTGGGATGTGCGTGAGGAGAACGTGACGGGCAGGTCCCGCAGCAGGTTTGAGTACATGCTGAGGCCCAAGCAAGCCCGGGCGTTTCGTCCCCGATTGCCGTTCAATTCTGCCCGGAGGCTCCTCGTCTGCTCCTACCAGGCCGGGAGCCTGCCGTGGTTGGGTTTCCGAAGAGGAGGCGACGCAGGGCTGGTCGTGCGATCAAAAACCGTGCAGCCACCGCGACAAGGGCGTCGCTTTTCAGGCGCTTCTTCAGGTAGGCGAACCAGAATTGCGTCACGAACTGCTGGGCATGATCACGTGCGGGTAATGCTGAAGGGTAGGAGTCGGTGGGGATGTAGCGGCCATCGACTGGACACGCCGGCACGTCTGCGGCGCGAAGCGCGCACGCGCGGTGTTGGCCGTTGACGAAGCTGTCCTCTCCATCGCTCCAGCAAAGCGGATCGGCGAACAGGTAGCTCAGCCACGTCGTGTCGTCATCGGTGAGTGTGGGCGAGTCTGACCGGGCGAGTGCGGCCTCCCAGTCTCCGTCGTGCTCCTCCACAGCCCGGCGGGCTACCTCCCCGATGGCCTGCCAGTTCACCTGATGATAAAGGCAGGCGGCGAAATCCTCCGCGGTCATTTGCCCGAACATTTCGGCGTGCGCGGCCTGCGACATCTGCTCGGTCCCGCCGTCACGGTCGGGTGCTGGGTAACTGGCTAAGACGTCGTCGGCTCGTTGCCGGTGTGCGCACTTGAACAGGTTGTGCGGCCAAGGTAAAGCGGACAGCGGGACCAGCCGCACGCCGTTGACGCCCTCCAGCAGCTGGCGTCGCTCAGCAGGATCTGTGTAGCGCTGCGGGTACAGACTGATTTCATCGTCCGGCACCTGTGTGCGGCTGTGGCATTGGGCCCGGATAGCTGCAGCGTGTTCGAGCTCGGCGGGAGTGGGTGCCCGGAGGCCCTGGATGCTCACTAGCCCGGGCGGACCTTCACCTTCCGCGTCCAGGCTGCCTTCCCAGGCGGCCCGCTCGGGGTTGACCCAAGCCAGGATGCGCACCTCGTCGTCCGGCCGCAGCACGAGCACATCGGCTGAGCCGCGCATGGTGACCAATACCAGCCGATCGTTGTGCCAGTCGGGCAGGGCAACAAGCTGAGCGGCCAGATCCTGGTCCAAGGCGCCGACCCATTGAATGCGTACAAACCCCTCATCAGCGGTGCGGTCGCCCTCCGGGTAGCGAACCCCAATCGCTTCCAGGTAGTCGCCTGGCGCCAGGGCGCTGGCGGGCATCGTGACGGTGGCGGCGCGGCGCGGTGAACGTGGCGACGCATCCTGGCTCGGCCAAGCGACGGTACGAAACGAGGCAAGGTCGACCCTGCACCGCCAGTCGTCACCATCGCCAAGCTGGCGAATCCCGGCACCCGCGAAGAACGGTGCGCCGTCGATCTGCCACCAAGGGCTCCGCCGGTCGTGTTCTTCGCGCGCAGGATCGACCTGCGCCAGCATGCGGTGATCGCCTCCGTGGAGAAGCAGCGGCCCCGGCATCCCATAGCAGAGGATTGCGACGCAGGGCTGGTCGCCGAAAGACGTGGCAATGCTTCCCGACGGCAGGTGCTCGCACCGTTCCACGCGCGCGAACCGCACGTCCGATCCGGCCACAGCAGCGCCGTACTGATCAACGGCGATCTCAATGTAGTCACCCGGACGAAGCGCCTCAGCCAACTGAGGAATAGTTCCCGGATGACGCATGCCCCTCCACCTCTGCAATCAGCTCGGCAGTCCTCGTATCGTCTCAGTGCACGGATGCCACCGGGAGACGTCCCCTTGCGGCGAGACCGTCCAGGCGATGATGGCACCGCCACGAACCTACGGACGAGATCCTTCGTCGCCAATTTTGTTTCTCCGCGGACAATGCGAAAGGGCTCACACGATCGGGGGACGGCCAGCACAGGTCAGCCGCAGCACGGTGGACCAGGACATCGGCTGGCGCTGTCCGTGCCCGCCCTTCATACCTTCCCACAGCCCGGCGGGTGAATTACGAGCTCGGGGTATACGGACACGGCTACCACGGCGCCGAGCTCGCTCGCCGGCTCCATGACCAGATCAAGGTCTGGGATCACGCCTGGCGCCACCATCCCGAGCCGGCCTTCAGCCTCTACCCCGCCGACGCCACAGTGCCGAATCCAACTGTCGGCCGGATCTTCCGCAAAAGGCACACGCAACTGGTCATGGCCTGGGCCTGACCCCTGCAGCCTGCACTATCAGCAGGGGTTGTACGTCAGTGCCGAGACGCCAGGGATGAGGAGCTGCCTATTGCAGCAGGTCCCGTCTCTTGCGTAAGCCAGGGCGAATGCTGCCGCGAGGTGCTTGCCGTTCTGAACCGGCAGCGCTCCGCGCCGTTTCCAGAGGCGATGACCGTTCAGATGACCAATGACAAGCCAGTGGGCAGCCGATTGAGAGCGGCTGACGGCAGGGCAGCGAAACCCCAGGTCAGGGATGTGGAACCCCAGCCACTCGGCGGCCCGACTGACTGACAGACACCACCTATCAGAGGACCGACGGGGGCCGGCGCGGTAATTCTGTTTCTATTATTGGATTCCGGAGGTGTCGCAATATATATTCTCCGATTTCCTGCATTATCTAGAGGTCAACTAAAGCTCTCCCTCAATCTGGCTGACCGCTTGTCTCCGGCTTGCTTGATTGCTCGACCCCCTCCCCGGAGTGTCAATTCATTGCCAATCGGATTCCCCCTCTGGCGAGCCTATCATCAATCAAATAGGGTAAAGAAACGCCGAATGTCGTTGAGTTGGAGGCCGTTCTGGGATTGAATTGAACCGATCAAAGGCAGTAGGGGCGCGAAAGGCGCGCTCCTATAGAAGAGATCGGAGATAGAAGATGTCCAACGGGGTGGCTCCTGGAAAGTGTGTTCCCGCCAACGTTCCCGGGGAGACGCTTACGCCGGAAGACATGGCAAGGGTGACGCCGGAAGACTGGGCGGAAATCCGGCGGCTGGCGCGCGGCTATTGCCGAACGGTCGACGCGACGCGATCCCGTAAGCGCATGGATGGAAGCGCCACGATAGTTAAGCAGGGACACGCGCCGTACGGCACCGATGACGTGTCGGATGACGTCACACAGGATGCCGTTCTTCTCTTCGCTCAGCGGATCCGAGACATAATCGCTTCTTGCCGTATGGCTCCTGAAGGCAGGGCAGAGTCCCCCGCATGGGTCTACGTCCGGCGCGATGGCGGAGAGATGACAATCACGCGGACCACCCTGCAGAGGTGGGCGGTTCGCGATGCCGCCGCGCGGAACGGATACCGCATCGATGTTCCTCCGAGCGATGTCGACGCCACGCCCGGCGCTCAGCTCATGCGTGGATTGCCCCACGCCGAGAACGTCTCACGGGCGGCCGTAGCTTTCTGCACTGCGCAGAACAGCGCCGTCATCTTCCGTCAGGCGTTCGGAGACGGTCAGGACTTCCCAACCATCACGGATGTGATGGAGGTAGCGGGTCAGGCCAATGATCTGGGCCGTGCGGGGGTCCTGAACAAGGTAGCTCAGAAGCGCTACGGGGGCGCGTACGGCTCTCGCCGGAACGTGATCCGGGTGCGGGATGCCGCACGCGCGGAGTGGCGCGAACTGTCGGAGCGTCTTGACGACGTCAGGAGCGCGATGGTGCACGGCGGAACCAACGGCGTAGAGGACTGACGCAACCCGTTGAGAGGGCCTCAGAGAGCGTTCTGAGGCCCTTTTTCATGCCCTCAGGATGCGCCGACCCCGTTTCAGAGCCACAAAGTAGCCGGGCAAGTGTGGACGCTTGGGCTGTTGTACGTCCCGTATTCAATTGAGAGCGAAATCCGCCGGTGCGCGTCTGCCGCGTCCGGTGCGATGTTCGCTCTTACGGTGCTGTTCTGCGGCTTGGTTGCTGAGCCGTAGGACGGCAACAGACCGGATTTCCTGACCGTTCGTATAGTGCGCGGTGACGTTGGTAAAACGTCGCCGTGCGCGGACGGTCGGGCCGTTCCGGGCACCGTATTTAAGTGAGAGCGAAATCCGCCGGTGCGCGTTTGACGCGTCCGGCGCGGTGTTCGTTTCTCGCATGTTGTTCTGTGGCTCACGTAGTCGTGCCACGGGACGGCAAGGGGGCCGGAACGGTCGGCCGTCGGTGCGGCGTGCGCGGCAATGCTGCCGCGTGCGGACGGTCGGGCCGTTCCGGCCACCGTATTTAAGTGAGCGCAATTCGCGCCGCGAGAGCGCCGGACACGCCGGAATCCGCCATACGTGAAAGCGCGTCCTGATTCCCGCATCCGCCGGACGTACGACAGGCCGCCGGACAGGCGCCGCGAAAAGGGAGGCAATCGTATGGAGGTGAGGTCTGCCGGCCCGCTGGGCTGGGCCGTAGGAGACCTGACGGTGTGGGGCGGGGGCCGCGTGATGCGGGTGGCCGCGTTGGGTGAGGTTCGCCCGGACACCGCGACTCTGGTGTCCGCCGCCGATCCCGGCGGCGCGCGTGAGTACGTGGTGACGGTAGCGCTCACGCCGATGCCCAAGGCTGCCAAGGTGATCACCTGTTTCGGCTGTCTGGCCAAGACCCATCTGTGGATTGACGCCACGCACACCAACCGGACTTCCGGGGCGCGTGTGCGGTTGATCCGCTGCTCACGCTGCTTCGTCGATGCCCTCGACTTCCGGGACTGTGAAATCCATGCGGTCAGCGCGACCGTACGACCGCATCACCTGAGCCGCCGTCGCCGGTACTGACGGCCGCCCTTCCACCTTTCTGAACCTTTGGAGTCGCCATGGCGATGACGCATGCCCTGACCCTGCCACCTGGATGGATCATCAGCTCCCGGTTGGTGCCCGCGTGGCAGATCGACGCGGACCACCTGTTGGAGGTGGAGGCCGCCGGGCGGACCGATGAGGGCCGGATCCGCTGGCGCTACCGGCTGTCTCGTCGCCGCCGGACCATCTTCAGCGGGTCCGACATCTGCTCGGGTGTCGGCGCGGTTCTGACGCCCGATGAGCTGATCAGCGCGGCCCGGACGGTCCTGCACTACCTCACGCTTCGGCCGGGAGACACCGACGCCGACTATTTCGACTCCTACATCAGGGCTCAGGTGGAGTGGCGCGACCGGTACGCCGAGGATCTGTCGATCTACGCGATGGACGAGTGGTGCGGCTACTGCGGCGGCGACCACGCCTCGCCCGGCTGCCCGTCCCGCTGCGGGGGATGAGCGTGGCGCGTTGGTACGGGCTCTGGCACGGCGGCAACGGGTACGGCCCACCCGAGCCCGATGATCTGGAGGAGTTCGCCAGCCTGGCCGAGGCCCGTCGCAAGCTAGCTGATCGGCACCGGTACGGCTACTGGCAGCGCTCGCACTTCGCCTTCACCCGTCGCGAGGCCGCCGACGTGCTCACCCCGTGCGTGGGGGACGACTGCGAGATCACGCTGTACGGCACCGCCGACGGGCTCGACTACCCCGATAGGCGGATCTTCCTTGGACCGCGCGACGGTGTCCGCATCGAACGCTGCTGACTTCGCCCTTCTTCATTCCATCGCCCTCGGCTGACCGCGCCGGGGGTTTCTTCATGTTCAGGAGAACACCTATGACCTCTGGTCTGGATCACACCGTTCGGCTGAACCGTCCGGCGGACTTCATCGCGATCGTGCCCTACATGCTGGGGTTCCATCCCCAGCGCAGCATCGTCGCGATGGCGTTCGAACCCGCCGCTGACCCTGACAGCACGGGGCGGGGGTTGCGGTTCAGCATGCGTTTCGATCTGCCGGACGACTCGGAGGACACACCGGACCTGGCCCGGCGCTTCGCCGAGTTGCTCACCCGCAACGGCGCTGAGCGGGCGATTCTGATCGGGTACGGGCCTGGGTGGCACGTCACCCCCGTCCTCGACGCGGTACGCGGCGCACTGTCCGAGGCGGGCATCGACACGATCGACGCCTTGCGGGTCGAGGACGGCCGCTACTGGTCGTACACGTGCCCCGATCCCGACTGCTGCTCACCCGACGGCGTCCCGTACGACGCGGGGAC
Source organism: Microbispora sp. GKU 823 (assembly GCF_002027145.1). Classification (NCBI taxonomy): domain Bacteria; kingdom Bacillati; phylum Actinomycetota; class Actinomycetes; order Streptosporangiales; family Streptosporangiaceae; genus Microbispora; species Microbispora sp. GKU 823. Next base: position 88,685 of record NZ_MWJN01000004.1, read on the forward strand.
CAATCCGGCCGCCGCGGCGGCGGTGTTCGCCGGGTACGTCGCCAGGCCCGACCGCGCGGCGCTCACGGCCATGCTCGCCCCGGTCGGCGGACAGGACCGGGAACAGGTACGGGCCGCCACACGGGAAGCCTGCGCTCAGGCGCGCAGCCTGCTGGCTGCTGGGGGCGATCACGACTGGTATCACGAGGGCCTTGCTCAGGTCGCCGCCGCGCTGGACCGTACCCAGGCCGGACAGGAGCTGTCCGCCGAGGAGGTCGCCTGGCTCGGCATTCGGCTCAGTGCGATCTTCGTCCGCGATGCGGCCTTGACCTTGATCGGGCGATACGACGACGACAGTCACATCAGGCTGTGGACCCAGCTCACCCGCAGGGTGGAGCCCGATTTCGCCGCCCCTCCCGCCGCCCTGCTGGCGTTCCTCGCACTGCGCACCGGAGACGGGCCCTTGGCGCGCGTCGCCGTGGAACAGGCGCTGTCGGTCGATCCCCGCTACAGCCTGGCGGGCCTGATCCGTACTGCCTTGGATTGCGGTCTGCCGCCGGAGGCAGCCGCCGGGATGGACTGCGCGGGCATGGCCGACGAGATCGCAGATAAGGCCGAGCAGTGCCCGGACCTTGCGCGACCGGTGCTACCGGTGGGGTGGTGAACGGGATGGGCCACGCCACCACCCGATCAGTGGCGCTGGTCGGCCTGCATCCACAGCTTGTGGACATCGAAGCCGACCCCGTGCCCGGCGCCGCAGAGTTGTATCTGGTCGGCCTGCCGGAGCTGTCGGTTTGGCCTGCCCGGGCGCGGATCCGGGCCGCGATCCTCAACAGCGGAACAGCCTGGCCGGACGCGAGGATCACGGTGAGCGTGTCACCAATGATCCCGCCGGTATACGACGCAGCGGCCGATCTCGCGCTGGCCGTGGCGCTGCTGGCCGCCGCCGGTGCCATCCCGCCCGAACGGATCACGGGGCGAGTGTTCCTCGGCGAACTGGCGCTGGACGGCCAGATACGCCCCATCAGAGGCGTCCTGCCGATAGTGGCGGCCGCTGTCCGGGCCGGAATCAGCAGAGTCGCCGTCCCCGCCGAATGCGCGCGGGAGGCGGCGCAGGTGCCCGGCGCCGTGGTGATGCCCGTAACCCGGCTGGCCGACGTCGTGGACCAGCTCCGCCATGGGACCCTCCGCGATCACCATGATCAGGAGCCGGAGTCTGAGTTTGCGCTGTCATCCTCATTCGCCGTCGACCTGGCCGACGTGCCCGGCAACCAGGCTGCCCGCCGCGCGCTGGAGGTCTGCGCGGCGGGCGGGCACCACCTGTTCCTGTCCGGCGACGGCCCGGCCACGATGCTCGCCGAACGCCTTCCGGGCATCTTGCCGTCGCTGACCGACGAGGCCGCCCGCCAGGTCGCCGAGATCTACTCGCTGGCCGGACAATCTGACAGGGCGCCGGGGATCACGCCTCCGCTATCCGCGCCGCACCACTCGGAGACTCCTGCAGCGATCTTCGGCAGCGTGGCAACCAACCGCCCCGGCGCGGTCTCACTCGCCCACCGTGGCGTGCTGCATCTGGCCGACGCGCCGGAGTTCACCCGTCCGGTCCTGGACGGCCTGTGCCGGCCGCTGGACAGTGGACAGGTCCATCTCGCGGGCCTGGGCCGGACCGTCCGCTACCCGGCGCGCTTCACCCTGGTTGTCGACGCCCGCCCCTGCCCATGCCTCGAACGGCGGGAGTGTGCCTGCACACCGGAGGCCAGGCGTCGCTACCAGGCACGCCTCGCCCTGCTCCTGCCGCATGTCGCCGTACGCGCGCCTATTGAGCAGAACAATCGCGGGACGCGGGCGGGTGAGCCGAGTGCGGCGGTGGCCGCGCGGATGCTCGCAGCGAGAGTGCGGGCGGCTCACCGGCTGGCCGACACACCATGGTCGACCAACGCCGAGGTACCCGCGCCGGACCTGCGCACGCGCTTTCCCGTCGCGCCGGAGGCCGCCGAGCTGCTCCGATCGGCGGTCAACACCGGGCTCGTGACGGCCGACGGGCTTCTCCGGCTGCTGCGCGTGGCCTGGACACTGGCCGACCTGCGCGGCGCCGACCGCCCACAGCTCGACGACGCGGCGGGCGCCCTCGAGCTGTGGAAGGGGGCAAACAGCGATGGAGCCCGGTGACCGCGTCCTGGTCCGGCCCTTCTTCCACATCCCGGTGCGGCCGTGGTGGACGGAGTCTTATCAGTCTCCGTTTTACTACCCGGGCAGGGTGACCAAGGTCATCGAGCAGCGTGGACGCGTTCACGTGGAACTGGACGAGTCGCTCTATCCCACACCATGGCAGGACCGCGTCCAGATTTTCCATATCAGTGAAATCCACAGGTACGGCTGCCGCTGCCAGGAGTGCGCCAAGCCCGGCCGGGACATCTACCGATTCCGCGCCGACCAAGAACGCATGCGCAACGAAGAGCAGCCATAAAGCCGCTTGCCGATCGGCGGGCACTGTCCCGATTCGGGAAATCTGCTAAACCTCTTACGCCTACACCGAATCAGGTTGCAGCGCGTCAGGGCCTTGGGGGCGGACGTTCGGGCCGCAACGGCCCCCGTATTTGAATGCCAGCAATGAGCGTCTATTCGGTCGAAGTGATGACGCTCGATCGGCTCAGTCTGCGCTCTGGGCGGGCCTGCTTTGAACCCGTCAATCAATAATGCGAAAGGAGTCCGTGAGTGAACGAATGGGAGACCGAGGAACTGGTGATCGAGGTCGCCGAGCATCTGGACGGCTTCAGCCCTCTGGTGCGGCCCGGTCATCCGGCCTACCTGACGGGACCGGCCGGCGCCCGGCTCGTCGTGCATCCGATCTGGAATCAGCGGGGGCGGATCAGGGTGCTCGGTGTCTACCCCGGCGGCAGCAGAGGAACGCTTCCCGGCCTGCGGCGGCATGAGATTACGGTGACGGCGGCGCGAGGGGCGAAGTTCGTCGCGAAGAGGATCGAGCGCCGCCTACTGCCCGACTACCGGCGAGACTTGCTGGCCTGCCGTGAGCGGCTGGCAAAGAGGGCGGCCGAGAACGGCACGCGGGCCGAGATCGCCGAAACCCTGGTCGAGTTGCTGCCGGAAGCCTCGCTCACCGAGAACGAGCGAGAGACCGTCGTCCGGTGGCGGCTGGACGGCGCTTCCGGCTCGTTCACCGTGTACGGCGACACCACGAGCGCGATTGAGATTCGCGCGGCCGATCGTGAACTGACCGAACGCATCGCCTACGCCGTACAGCACCGCTCCACGTGACCTCGCCCGAGCTACGGCGCTCACGCTGGAGAGGCGGGCGAATCAGGAAAGTCGACTTACCAAAAGTATCGACAGTATTGAGGGCACCGGCTACGGCCGGTGCCTTTCTCATTTCCATAGAGGGGGAGAAGGAACATGTCCAAGGAGTCTCTGGAGTGGTTGAACGCCAACACCTTGATCGGCTTCACGGAGAAGCGTGGTACGGCCTGGCACTACCGGGCGAGCATGCAGGGCGAGGAGCCGAACCACTATCCCGGCCCGGTCCCTGTGGACGACGTCAAGCGTCGGCTGTTCGGCTGGGAGGCGCTGAGCAGCCCGGTATATGTCGAAGACCCGCGCAGCGGGCTCGCACAGGTGCCCGGAAGGCAGGCCATCCTGCGCAGCGACAACGGCCACGTGATGGGCATCTTCTCAGACGGCTACGAACCCCACCCCTACGTGGAGTGGCTCATCAACACCGTCTCCCGGCTCCTCGACGCCGACCTATCGATCGGCTCCGCCGGGCTGCTCAAGGGCGGAGCGGTCGCCTGGGTGTCGGTCGAGGTGCCCGAGAACGTCATCACGCCGGAAGGCGTCGAGTTCCGGCCCCACCTGTTCGGGGCGACCTCCTTTGACGGCTCGCTGGCCACGACGTTCAAGCGGGCGGTGACCAACATCGTCTGCGACAATACGATGGCCGCTGGCCTCGCGGAGCGTGGGCAGCAGGTGAAGATCAAGCACTCCCGGCACTCGAAGTTCCGGCTCGCCGAGGCCCGCGAGGCGCTGCACATCGTGTACGCACTGGCCGACGAGTTCTCAACGGCGGTACGCGACCTGTGCCGGGTTGAGGTCACCGAGCGGCAGTGGCAGGCATTCCTGGACGTCCACGCGCCGATGCCGCGAGAGCGAGGCCGCAGCCGCACCATGGCGGAAAGTAAGCGAGACGCCCTGGCCAAGCTCTGGAACCACGACCTCCGAGTGGCTCCGTGGCGTGGTACGGCCTGGGGCGTGGTCCAGGCGGTGAACACTTTCACGCACCACGAGCAGAACGTACGCGGCGCCGAGCGAGCTGAGCGAAACATGCTCCGCGCGGTGACGGGCGGCATCGACGAGCTCGACCGCGGCACCCTGTGCACACTGGCCGCCGTGCTGGATCAGCCGCTCGCCATAGCTGTCTGACATCACACTCACACGGCTCCCCGTCCCCGCAAGGGGCGAGGAGCCGTAGTCAACGGAAGGAGGTTGCGTGTTCCCCAAGCGCTCCCGCATGCAAGGGCTGCCAGCACCCAGCAAAGATCGTCGGAGCGTCGGCCGAAGCGGGCACCGCAATCCACGCTCGCGTGAGAAACGGCTTCGGGAGACGGAGCAGCGAGCACTTCGCGCCCGCAGGGCACGTGGTTCGAGCCGTCTCGCAAATCTCCCATCACATCTGGCCAGATTGGCGCCCGTGTCTTCGACGCGCTGGTCGCCACCAGCCATCTGAGGTGCCACCGCGACGATGGAGCTTCTCCGGGATCTCCCCCTCGTACGACCGTTTCTGAAACCCTGGTGCACTGTAAACGCCGCGAGCGAGGGGGCCAGAGGCGACATGAACGAGGCGACCGCGCATCTACTGTTCGACGTGGTGGAGCGTCTGGAGAAGAACATCGTGGCTCGCGAGTGCCCGGCGATCATCGCGCTCGAGGGCGGGCGGAAGCTGATTCTGAGCGATTACGACTACCTGCGCGACAGTTCGACCGCGGCGGCGTTCGAGGCCAGGGCAGCTGAGAAGGCGGTTGAAGTCGACGCGGCTCGATGGGTGCTGGCGGTTCCACAAGTGTGGGTGTTCAAGCCGCCGAGCACGATCGCAGTGCGAGCCGTCTCCAATCACCCTCTGCGGGAAGGTGAGCAAGAAGCCATCACGTGGATGAGCTACGACCGGGGTGACGGCGTCGACTACGGGCGAGTCGCCTACGCGCGTCGCCCCAGCGGAGAGCCCGTCTTCGAGGAGCCAGAAATCTTCGAGGTCGGGATCCGACCGAGGAACGAGATGCCTGGCTTCCTGCTGTTGCAGCGATGTTTGGGAGAGGAGTGAGGGCCGGCTCGCGAAGAACCGGCCCTCCGACCAACTTCAACTCTGTGATCAAAGGCAGATTGAGATCGGTCATAGCAATCCTATGGCTCACCGCTCGTGATCACTGGGATTGGCCCGTTGCGCCTCCACGGGCACTGCGGGAGCCACGTGTAGGCTCTCGTGCTTCATGTCCTGGATGACCTTTATGCATCTGGACGTGGACTGCCGCGTCGGTGGGGTCATGCCATCCTGGTCGCCATGCCCGATGGCCACAAACTCAGCTGTCACAGGTGCTTCTCCGTCTCGCCCGGACTGCTCGCAAGTAGAACTGGCCGCGCGAGCGCGCCGGCGTCCGACGGTCCGCACATCGGGGTTAGCCTCCGACGTCCGCTCATGTGGCAAGGCATGTCGCTCGCCGCAGCCACAACGCCGTCCGCTGACCTGCCCTCCGGGTCGGATAGTGCGGCGCCAATCAGATAGGAATAGGATGGCTCACGCGATGGTGTGAACCATGGTATGCAAATATGAGTCAGGGAGAGTACTGCCCAGGCTGACAGTCGTTTTCACTGATCGCGGTGGGTAGAAATCGATCCACTCCTAGTGTTTCGAGCAGCTGGGCTATCTCCCGCTCCCGCTTCTCAACCTGTGGACCCTCGTGTTTGGAAAGCTCTTCGTTAAGCTTCTTCAGTAGATTAGTGCCGGAGAACCATGCACACGTCCATTTGTCGACACGGTTCCGCCCGCCAGCGAAGTTGTTCCTGAAGTGAAGCAGCACCTCCCTGTCTCGCACTTCCACCAACGTTGGCGTACCATGAATAATCTTGTTAACTACGTCGCGCAAAGTCAACGGCACAGTGGCGCCGTCGTCTTGAATTAGTTGGCCGTCGATGGCAATCTCTTGCTCGTCTGCGGGAGGCGCATCTCGAACATCTGCAGCCAGCGCCTTGATGCACATTTGTGCCAATGCTGGTACAAGATCGTCTATGGTTTCTCTAACGGTATAGCTCCCAGGATGCTGGATCCAGAGACGATGGATCGCATCCAGAAAGTTGAGCGCCAACTGCTGCTCGGGCCGAGCACCCACGCGTTCCTCCTACCTGGTTCAGTCTCGACCAAAACTTACTCTAAATCCGCGAATGAGACGAGTCGTGCGTGGTCTACCCAGGTGGCGCAAGTGCGCTTTCGTGCCGACTCGAGGTGGATTCTGCACTCGCTGAACAGCGTCGAAATATGCAACTATGAACCATGATGCCCGGATTGCAAAGGGATTGGAATCCTCTGGCGGCGATCACGGCTCTGACCGTTCTGGTCACGATGGGCCTGTATGTTCGATTCGTTGCTCAGCGAGACGGTCAGGTGCTGGCCTGGTTCCTCGGCGCACCGCACTGGCCTTGGCCGCACTTCTTGCGATCTACAGCGCAGTTCGCACGGCGCCCTGGCGGGGACTGGCGCTAGCGGTGTCGGGCGTAATCCTGACGGTGGTCGGAATCCTTGGCATTTTCTCCGTCGGCCTTCCGACCCTCGGCGCAGGTGTGCTGGCCTTGGTCGCTGCTGCGCGTTCGCAGCAAGATCGACTTTGACGCCACGAGTTCTACTTGAACGGCTATCTGAAGACAGTCCGCCCGCGTCCGGTCACGCTGCTGACCGCGCTACTAGGCAGTTCTGCGGTTGGCGGATTCCTCGTAGGCACTCCTCATGAGCGCGAGCACCTCGTCACTGATGTCGCACTTCAGGGTGTTGTTCTGACCGATCTGGCCGGGAAGCCGTTCGTCCATGAGGGCCAGCGTGTTCGGTGCCTCGGCTTGGATGACGGTGCGTTGCGGGCTGATATAGGCGCTTCGGTCGTTCCAGATCGTGAACATCGCACGGCCCTGGCCGGGAAGATGCAGCCTGAGGATCCAGCGGCCCTTGCCCACGGTGGTGAAGAGGGTGGCGAGACCATCTGACTGTAATCGCTCTGCCCAGTCATACAGCCGGCGGAGCAGTTCGCGATGGGAGGGATCGGCGCTGTCGATGCTGTCGCGGAAGGAAGCCGATCCCGGAGTCGGCTTGGCTTCCCGTTGAATCCTCGATGGCGATATGGAGGCCGCCAGAGCGCGCTCCGGCTCGACCAGTTGCGGCACGAGCACCTGGCTCCCACCCACGTCATAGGCCGTCACCGTTACCAGGTCGATGTCCAGGCGATCGTTGGTGACAGTCTGCAGATACCCGGCGAGCTCGATCAAGTCGGTAGGCGCGGCATCGAGGACCACGACGCAGCGGGCATTGCCTTTCTCGAATTCCTCAGCCATGCCGTTGCGAAAGGCCTCGATGTCGAACGACCCATCTCCGACCTCCGCAGCCACGGCATCGGCGACGGTCGCGTGTCCACGTTTGGTCACATGAGGCTGCATCAGCTCTTCGAACGCGGTCGCCGACAGCCGGAATATATAGGACGCGTATCCGAGTACCTGTGCGAAGACGGTTCTCCGATCTGAATTGGCAGCGAGTTTCACCTCGATGACCACTGGTCGCCCGCTATCGGCATCCACGGCCACGAGATCGGCGTAGCCATTGCCGAGCTGCACCTCCCGACCCAGGATCACCAGTCTTGGCTGACCGGGAAGCGGCAGCATTGCGGGAGCGCGTTCGATGCTGCTGTGAAGCGCCTGCTCGTTCGCATACGGCTGCGCTGGAAGAGGTACCAGCCCATTCCCTTCGTCATGCCAAATGCCCGTCACCGATGCTCCCTTGTCCGCTGGCCGTCACTAATGACCACAATGGTGCAGGTGTAAGCACCATCCGGCAACGTTCTCACATGCCGCTGACCGCTCGGCCGACTGTCTGCGCGAAGGTCGCAGGTCGAATTGAGCGCGCCCAGACGGCGGCGGGGTTACCGTCTGCTGCTCAGCAGCAGACGGGTCAGTCGTCGAACTCGAAACCGTCATCCTCGGCGGCTGCCACGAGCCGCCGCATGTGGTCGGCGTCAGCCGCGATGGCGGCCATCAGGGTTCCCAATTCCTCCAGCGCGCCGCGGTCTCTTCCGTACGCGCAGAACATGTCGCCTTCGGGGTCGTAGGAGAAGCGGCCTTCCAGAGCGGGGGCCTCGGTGCTGACGAGCAGTTGCGCGACGCCTTCCCAGAAATATCCGTTCGGCGTGTGACCGAGCTCCTCGATCACGTCGTCAACCTGCGTGGTTCCCGCGTCGAGCAACAGCGAGTGCTCTCCCGGGGCCGACTCGATCAGCCGCATTGGATGCATCGGCGCATGCTGCCACTTTCGATCCCGGGCCGCAAGGCACGCCTGTCACCACCTACTCTTCTGCCACTGAGTGCCGTGGTTGTAATCACGGCGGATCGGTGCCATACAAAACGCCTCGCCAAGCCGGTGCGTCGCTCTTAGCCTGCTTTCCCGGACGAGACACGAGACGGGGGTGAGAGTGCGTCTTTCGGAGCAGACATGGTCGACGTTGATCAGCAAGGTTCGCCTTGGCCGCGACGAGTACCGAGTGGTCCGGCCAGCCCGAGCCGTGAAGCACGCGATGCTGTACGAAGGCCAGCTCGGTGCGGAGCTCAGCGTGGACAAGCGAGCGGCCGTGGTGCTCGCGATGGCCTGGGGGCTGGCCGCCGGCTCCCCGCACAGTTTGATCTACCTGCCGCTGCGCGCGGCCCGCCCGGCTGACTCGGCCAACCAGGAGCGGCTGCTGGATCTGGTCCTGCTGCATCATCGCCTGGCGTTTCCGGTCTCCCGCTGGAAACAGGTCCGCGCCCGGCTGGGACCGGGTAGGCCGCATGGTGTGAGACTTCCCCCTCAGGCGTTTCGTCAGCGCTCCGTTGGCGACCGGCGACCGTGGCCCCATCAGGACTTCCGCGATCATCTCCGCTGGGACATCGCCGCGGACACCCTCTTTCTGATCGGCAGCCGCGAGGCCTTCGAGTTGGAGGCGGACCCGGTGCGTGCCCTGGCGGAAGGTTGTCCGAGGCATCTCGCGGAGAGTCCCGACGCGCATTGCTGCGCTGAAATCAGCCTGGGCCGGATGGGGTACCCGGACCGCCGCCGCCCGTGGGCGGAACTACACGTCGAGTACTGCCAGCACCACCGATAGCAGCCATACCCATCCTCATACGCCGACGGTGACGTGACCTGTTCCTGTGTTTCGTGGGTGCCCCGAATGCGACGAAGGCCGGGCTGCCAAGGGACGAGCGGCTGTCGTCACTGGTGGCGGGCTGTTCCCAGGACGGGCACCGAAGGGTGTCGGCGGTCGCGGGCCTGGCTATGCCTGCGGATGGGTTGCTGCTGCCCGTTCTGGTGTTGCGGACCGCCGATTGGGTGCCGCAGGTACATGAGCGCGCACGCAGGTCGTTGACCGCAGCGTTGAGGTCGGCGGGTACTTCGGCGTTGCTGGCGGCGGCGAGTGTCGCCACGGCGATGGGATCGTGGGCGCGTGGTGGGCATGCCGTGGAGGCCGTCGCGGGGGGACTGCGTGCGGCCTCGGACGGCGTGCTGGCGTCGGCGCGTACGCATCAGGACATCGGGGTGCGGCGTCTGGTTTACCGGTTGTGGCTGGAGTCCGGCCGTTCCCGGCACGAGGAGGTCACGCGTGCCGCCCTGAGCGAACAGGATGGGGTCTGCCGGCTCCTGTGCGCGGAATGGCTCGTGGCCGATGCCGTCCGAGACCGGCGCGTCGACGTGCTGGAAGGGTTGCTGAGAGAGGGAAGCGCGAAGGTCGGGATCGAGACGCTCACCGCCCTGGTGAAGCTCGGCCGCCCTGAAACCGGTGTGGCCCATCTGGCGGATCGATCGGTGATGATGCGCGCCACCGCGCAGTGGGCGGTCCGCCGCGCGGGCCGCAGTCCCGCCGTGATCTACCGGAACGCCCTGGCCGCGGATTCACCCGCAGGCCGGACTCGTGCGTTGGTCGCCGGCCTCGGCGAATGCGGCACGCATCAGGATGTGGACGTACTCCTACCTTTCCTGGAGCATCCCAGTCCCAGGGTGCGGGCGGAAGCCGTCCGCGCCGTCCGCCGCCTGGACGGGCCCCTCACCCGGATCGCCCGAATGCTCGCCGATCCTGCCCCAGTGGTCGTCCGCGCGGTCAAGCAAGCACTGCGTAGCGAGCCTGACGTCGTGCCGGCCGCACGGCTATGGGAACTGCTGACCGCTGAATCACCGCCGCATGTTCGCCTCGGGGCCTATGAGCAGCTGCGGGCGAAAGATACCTGGACCCGGGTTCACGTCGACCTTCACCTTCTGGCCGCCCGTGACGTGGAACTCGGCCACCGAGCACAGGCCGATCTGATCGACTGGTCACGCCGCAGCGCTGCGACCTCCTACCGCGCGCCGACCAAGGAGATGACTCTCCGACTCGGTGGGTTGATCGACGCGGCCGAGCCGCTGATCGGCGCCCAGCAGGCCCACCAACTGCGCTGGATCCTCGGCGTCGGCTGATCGCGCCGCCTGTCGGCGACGGGCCGAATCACGCGTCGTCATCACCGCTCGCTGAGCGGTGATGACGGTTCCTGAGGGCGTGCCCAGGTTCGCATCCTCCGCTTCGACGACGGTGCTGGAATGAGAACGAAGTAGGCGCCGGCCTGCGCCTACGAGTGAGCTTGCAGATCGACCCGTTGGTTCGAGCTTTCTGGAGAAAGCCATACAGGTGGAAACGGGCATGACATGCGAATTTGCGCTGGTCGCCACGTGTTCGAGAGTCGCTTCACCGTCGGTTGGCATGCTTCGGCAGCGTGGGAGCGGCATGCGTCTACTCATACCGATAAGCCGTTATCGCGGATCGCGTTGGTGTGTCATGATCCGATGCGATGAGCAGTGAAGGGGACTCCGATCCCGTTCTGGATGGGGCTCGCCGGCACCACCTGAAGCAGGTGAACGGCGTGCTTCGTCGCCCTGGCATGTACGGCAGGGATGAGACGGCGGAACGGCTTCTGCTGGAGGCGATGGCCGCCGTGGACGGGAGCCTGACGCGGTGGTGGGCGGAGTGCGATCGACTACGCGAACGCGACGCGTTCACCGCGACGGGCGTCATGGGCGCCTACAGCAGCATCCTTCCCGCCGACGCCTTACGTGATGCCACGGCCTCCGTCTACGCCGAGATCGCTCATCGTCTCGGCTGGCTGGAGCTGGATCGGGCGCTGTCGGCGGCGGAGTTTCGGCGGTTGAGCGCCGACATCGGCGGGTGGGTGACGCAGGACCGCACGCTGTCCGAGGTCATTGGACGTTCGGGCCCCCGTCACTGTGGATCGGCGGAACCAACGAGTTCTACTCCAAGACCCTTGCCTACGTCACCGCCAATCGTGACGACGACTTGGTTTGCCTGCACCTGTGGAATGCCTTCGCGAACACCGCACCCGAGACCGGATTGCGGGGCGTCCACCCCGAACCGGTGGTCCTCACCGTACGCCATCGGCCAGGCCCTTTTCCCCGCGCCTTCTCGTGCACCCCGAGGGCCTGCGCCGCAGGCCCAGCGCCGATCAGCGCGATCCGCTCAGGCCGGCCGTCTGGCTCTTCCACGGTGAACACGCCCGACACGCCTCCGGCGTGTTCGACACGCTGGACGCCGGACTCGCCTGGGCAGCCGAGCACCAGGTGACCGGGATCCTGGCCGAGTACCCGTACGGCGGCGCCTACGACGTCGCAGTCAGCGAAGGCCGCTTTACGCCCTCGAAAGCGCACCACGGCACCGCCGATCACGTCGCTGCCTTCAGCCCGGGGTTACGTCATGTCCACCTGACCGGCGGCCGTCCAGACCAATAGACGTCCGCTCATGCCGCTGACCGCGCGCCTGCTACGAGCAGTTACATCACGCGGGCCTGACGATGCCGATGAACTCTCGCTCCCGGCTTGGCACGCCTGCCCAGGTGTCGACGCGCACGGTACTGCCGGTGAACGGCGCGTGGACCATGCGGGTCGCGTCGATCGCGATGCCGACATGGTGGATCGTCGCGGGATTGGCCGGATTGGAGGCGAAGAAGATCAGATCTCCTGGTCTTATCTGGCTTCTGGGCACGTGGACTCCGGCGTTCCACTGCGCGGAGGTGTCGCCGCCGATCCGGGCCCCGGCTCTCGACCAGGCGTATTCGGCCAGGCCGGAGCAGTCGAACCCTCGCGTTCCGGCACCGCGACCAATGCCGAAGCTCGGTCCGTCCGGCCCGCCGCCTCCCCACGAGTACGGGGTGCCGCGCATGCGCAACGCCGCCTGAACGGCGATTATCCCGCGCTCCGCTCCAGCCAGCGCCTCTGCCGGGATCTCTCCGGGCGATAGTTCCGCACACAGTCCGGCGGCGGCCGTGGACGTAGTTCTCCGGGGCTGCGCCGATCTCAGCTCGGACGCTGAGGGGCTGGGGTAATCACAGACCGCACTGGCCGACATGGCCGCATACCGCGCGCCTCCTGCCAGTCCTAGGAGGAGCACCACCCCTGCCACGAGGCCAGCGCCTGCGGCGAGGATCTTCGCCAGCGCGGTTTCTACGATCAAGGGCACTCCGCGGCAGGCTGAGGCCACTGATCGGCGAGTTCGGCCAGGCGCAGGCGGGCTTCTCGGCGGTTATAGGGCAGCCAGATGGGGCCCTGCGGGTCAGCTCCGGCAACGGCCGTCGCGCACGGCACCCCGGTCTGAGCCGCACCGAGCTGGAGCCGGCCGTGAAGGCTGCTCTCCCTTCGCCTGGAGGCGGTGAGAAACAGGACGGGGGTGGTGATTCCGGTGGCCGCCGTCAGTGCGGCGTAACCGTGCAGCTTGCCCAGCACCCGGTCGAGGGTCTCGGTGCCGGTGTCGTACTCGAGGAAGAAATCGACGGTGTTGCCGTTCTCGGTCCACCTGCCGTAGGCGTCGGGGCGGACGTGCTTGCCCCACTGGGCGGCACAGCGCGCCTCTGGCCACCAGGTCTCCAGGCGGCACCCGTTCGCCTGACGGGCGGTGCCATACAGGCGGGCGAAGACGTCGTTGACGCCGACGCTGTGGGCGAGGCGCTGGCTGTAGGCCACGGCAAGGGCGCGGTCGCGGCGGTAGCCGAACTCGCTCAGGTCGACGCCGTCCTCAGTGGCGAGTACGGCGGCGCCGGGTTCGCCGAGCACGTAGTGCCAGGGGGCTGAACCGACGGGTGGCTTGGGCCGGAAGCGGTCCAGGACGCCGATGCGATGCAGCCTGACCAAGCGGTGCCGTGCGGTGATCGGGTTGTCGAAAGCGATGCGGGTGATCTGGTGGCCGGTCAGGACCTTGTGAGTCCAGACCAGGCGCATCAGGTGGCGGTCGCGGCTGGTCAGCTGGGTGGCGAGCGAGGCCAGGACGCCGGGCGCGTAGTGCTCGTTCATGTGTTCTCTCCGTTTCTGGGCTGCTGTCGTGGGTCGTCGTGCGGTAGGACTTCGGGCTGGGTGGGGGTCCGGCCGTGGGCTTTGGCGGCGGCGGCGCGGACGCGTCGCGCCAGGGCGAGGTCGGGGGCGGGCAGTGGCCGGGTGCGCAAGGTGAAAGGCGGAGTCTCGGCAGAGCGGACGACCAGGCGGGCGGCGGCTTGGAAGGCGCCGAGATTGGCTAGGTCGTGCCGGGTCAGGTATGGGCTGAAGTGGTGCTCGACTTCGCGGGCGTCCTCTGGCGAGAGCGAGAAGTAGATCTTGTTGCGGGCGTCGGAGCTGACCGCCTGGCACAGGTCGCGGGGGAGTTGGGCCAGGTGCTGGTGGGCGAGCACCATCGACAGCCGGTAGGCGCGAGCCTCGGCGAGCATGTCCGACAGGGCGTGCGGGAGGTTCAGGAAGTTCTGCGTCTCGTCCACGTACAACGCAGACGGCGCGCGACTGCGACCGAGCCGGGCGCGGTGGGAGGCGGCCTGCCAGACCTGGGCCAGCAGAAGCGAGCCGAGCAGCCGGGCGGTGTCGTCGCCGAGCACGCCTTTGGGTAGCCGGGCGAGCAGGATCTTGCCGTCCAGGACGTCGCCGACGTCGAAGGTGGACTGGGCAGAGCCGAGGATGTCACGGACGAACGGGCGGAGCAGAAACGCCCGCAGCTTGTTCATGATGGGCGCGGTGACGTGTGCCTGGGCCTGCTCGGACAGGTGCTCGTACCAGTTCCAGAACCCCAGCAGGAAGGGATCGTTGAGGCGTTCAGTGAGCTGCTTGCGATAGAGGGGATCGGTGAGGAGCAATGGGATGTCGGCGAGAGTCCCGCCGTTGCGGGAGAGGGTGAGGGCACAGCCGCGCAGAATGTCGTCGCTGCGCGGGCCCCAGGAGTCGGCGTAGATCTTGTGGAAGATGCCGACGAGGTTGTCCACGAGGGTTTCCAGGTTCGGGCCGCTCAGCACGTTGAGTGCCGGCCGGGGTTGGCGATCGTCCGGGTCGATCAGAGCGATGCGCTCGCCTGCTTCTTCGGGGATGAGACCGAGGAGGTCGGCGACGAGGTCTCCCTTCGCATCGACGACGGCGACGCCGCGCCCGGCCTCGATGTCCGACAGGATCATCTGGGCCAGAAGCGTGCTCTTGCCGGTGCCGTTCGGGCCGAGGACGTGCACATGGTGGCAGGAATCGATCACACGCAGAGCGACCGGCCGCTCGTGACCGGCGTCGGCCAGGCCGAGCACCTTCCCGTTCTGGGCGACCTGCGGCGAGGGAGCCACCGTGTTCGCTCCGGCTCGTTGAAGCCCGGGTACGGAGGGGTCCATTGGTAGATGCGCGAGTGCGGCCAGTTCGGAGACCGACAGGAGGTAGCCGCGTCCGAATCGGCGGGAGGCGAGGTGGCGAGCGGGGAGCGGGAGCCGGCACCGCTCCAGGTGATTGTGCCCGGAGAACAGGGCGAACGCCGAAGCGATCGCATGCGCGCGACCTCGGATGATCTTTCGGCGGGCCTTGCACGTTGCCCGGTCCTTGCCTTCGTCGCCGTGGACGGCGTAGCGGACCGCGACCTCGTATCGGGGTTGTAGGGCCTTGTCCCTCATGGCGCGGGCCTCGGCGTACTGCTCCAGACGGGCAGCGTGATCCTGCGCCCCATAGCTCGACTGGTGGTGAGCCCGAGCCGGGCCCGGCGCGAAGAGGTCGAGTCCGGCTCGCAGTAGGAAGACGAGAATGCTGCCGGCACCGCCGGAAAGGCGGCGACCGGTGGCGGGCCTGGCGAGGATCTGTACGGCGGCGTGCTGCCAGCCAGGCATGCCCACCGCGGCTCCGAGGAGGGCGCGGAGAGGGTCGTGGTCATGGTCGTGCCGGAGCGGCAGCCGCTCACTGCGTGCGATCACCAAGTGTCCGCCGGTGGCCTGCCCGCTGAGCGGTATCGGCGGAGCGGCCTCCACGACGGTGGTCCGGGCGGACGGCCACGCGGCTTCGATCGCGTGGTCCACCAGGTGCTGAGGGACTGTGCCGGGGACCCACATCCGGATCTGGACTCCGCCGGTGCCGAAGACGCACTCGAATGCCAGATGCGGCTGGCCGAACAGGATGCGCTTCCAGGCAGGGCGCAGGAGTCCGAGTAGGTTGCCCCACAGTGCCTCGGCACCCGCCATGTCTGCCGTGGGCGGGGCGAAGATCTCCACGCATCGTGCCCCGTTCGTCGCGGCGCGGTGGCGGAGCCGTACGACCAGGACGTGGGAAAGTTCGAGAGTGATCGCGGCGACCGAGAGCGCGAGAGCGAGCTGCCAGACGCGGCCGTTTACCCAGGCCAGCAGCCAGTCGATGAAGGCTTCGGGATCGTACAGCGGACCCTGAATCATCGTCTTCACAGGTCGTCCTCCGCGTACTCGGCGAGTTCCTGAGGGGAGGAGGTGACCAGGCGGTGTTCCTGCTCGCTGGCCAGGACCTGGAAGGCCACGCGGGACGCGCCGGAGTTCGCTGCCAGCAGGCCGAAGCCGCGCTCGGCGGAGAGCAGGAGGTGGCGTTCCCCGTCGGACAGGCCGAAGGCGTCGCTGACCGCGTCGATGGCCTGGGGAGCCTGCCGAAGCAGAATCTGGGTGGCGGAGTTGGCGATGATCGCCTGTCCGATGTCGGAGCCGAGCAGGTCGGCAGCGTCCTGGGTGACCACCGACAGCCCGGCCCATTGTTTGCGGGCCGCCTTCGCCATCCGAAGCAGGAACTTGGCGCCCTCGGGGTCCTTCATGAGCAGCCATGCCTCGTCGACCACGACGAGGCGCGGGCGACGGTTGCGCGGGTCGGAGACCCTTCGCCAAACGGCGTCCAAGGTGAGCAGGGTGCCGACGGCCTTGAGCTCCTCGGGCAGGTCCCGGAGGGAGAAGACGACCAGGTGGGAGTCGGGCTGGGTGGTGGTGTGTCCGTCGAAGAGCTGGCGGTGGCTGCCGGTTACGTACGGCGCGAGGCCTGCCGCTAGCCCGGCGGCCTTGGGGTCGTCGTCTCTGGTAAGCGCGCTTACCAGGTCGCTCATGAGAGGCGGGCGCTTCTTCCATGTGCGTTGGTCGAAGGTGATCCCGGCCTGCTTGTAGGTGGCGAGGATCGCCCGATCGAGTGCCGCCTTACCGGCGTGGTCCAGCGGCCCGCCGAGCATGACCGCGACCAGCGTGTGCAGGAAAAGCGACCGCCGGGTCAGCGGGTCCCCGTCCCGCCGCCCCTCAAGGGGCAGGTCGAATGGGTTGAGCCGGACGTTCGGCGCGCCCAAGTGGAGGTAGGCGCCACCGAGGGCCGTGCACAGGCGGGCGTATTCGTCTTCCGGGTCGATGACCGCGACCTCGACCCCGGCGTAGAGGGATCGCAGCGCTTCCAGCTTGGCCAGATAGGACTTCCCGGCTCCGCTGCTGGCGATGATGGCCGAGTTGTGGTTGGGCTGGGCGAATCGGTCCCAGGCGACGAGGGACGGGCTGGCGGCGTTGGCGCCGTACAGGACGGCGGTCGGTCCCAGTTCGGTGGTCAGGTCCGGGCTGGTGAACGGAAACGCCGCCGCGAGCGCCGGAGTGTCGAACGTACGGCTGATGGCCAGGTTGTCGAAGGCCAGCGGCAGCGAGGACACCCAGCCCTGAAGCTGTCGGAAGGTGACCTGCCGGGCATCCAGCAACAGTGACGCGGCCAGCGCTCGTACCTGTGCGCACGCCTCGTCCAACTCATCCTGGGTGGCCGCGTGAACGGTGAGATAGATCGAGACGCGGAACAACTTGGCCTGACCGCGCGCGATGCGGGAGGCGAGATCCTGGGCGTCTTCTGCCGCGACCTCCGCTCCGGGATCCAGAAGCCGGCCGTGCTGCTGATCGCTGCGCAGCCCGGATTCCAGACGCGCGAGCTGCTTGCGCAGTCGATCGGCGGCGAGCTGGGACGGGACCGGATCGACATGAAGCGACACGTCCAGGCGACCGGGGTAGGTCAGCAACGGCTCCAGCCAGCCGGGTGTGACCTCGCGCGGGTAGCCGCTGATGGCCAGGGTCGCGCACAGACCGCCACTCACTCGAAGGTCCCGCGGCCGGACCTGGATCGCGTCCGGGCCGAACCCAGTGGCGAGGGCCGTGCGCCTGCGTGGGAAGAGCTTCACCGGTGTTCTCCTGTCCTGATGACCTCGCCCGGGGTCGCAAGCTGGTCGGTGGGTAGCGGCAGGCCGGCGGGGTCGAAGCAGGAGGCGAGCAGCGCCCGTGTAGCCGGGGCGTCCAGCGGGCGGACGGTGAGTGCGCAGCCCGACAGCAATCGGGCGGCCTCCTCCAGGCGGCGCAGCGCCCGGGCCGATGCCGCGTCCCGGCCGCCCGTCTCGGCGCAGGGCTCCCGGACGACCAGCAGGACTTGACGGCGCAGCAGGTCGTGCCCGGCCGAAAGGCCGGTGAGAAAGGCCGCGTGCTCATGCGCCGCGGCCGTCAGCGCGGGGTGAGGAAGCGCACGAGCGTTGTCCACCAAGCTGTTGATCGTCTCGCTGAGGTCCACCGGCGCGGCACGGATGAGGATCTGGACCGGGCCGGACAGTGAGTTGAGCCAGCGGCCGAAACCTGAGACGAGGGCGTCCTGCTCGTCCGGTGTCCGAAGGGCGAAGCTGACCGTGGACACCTCCGCCAGGGCGGCGACCCCATCCGGCCCTAGATCGATGAGCCCTTCATCGGCCACTCCTCGCGCCGGAAGGCGCACCGGGGCGGGCCGGAGAGTAGACCTGGCGGCTATCCAGGCGGGAGCCGGACGAATGCTCCCTGATTCGGAGACCAAAGCCTTCGCGGAACGCTGGTGACGGAGCGCGGCCAGCACGTACCGGTCGAGACTCACACCGTCACGCCGTCCGATCGCGAGCAGGATGCCGGTCAGCGCGATCGGCAGGGCCCCGACGCCGTACGCCACCAGCGGCACGTGCTCTCCGACGAGCATGTAGGCGGCGTACAGCAGGCCTGCGGTGCCGCCGAGGATGGCCACCTGCCGGGCGGTGAAGCCGCCGACGATCCGGTCCTCCTGGTCCACATCGGCGGGGATGCGTACCGGCTGCACCCAGCTCATCGGTTGTCACCACCGCCGGACGGGCGGCCATGCCGCTGCGGCCCACGACGGCCAGGGTTCTGAGGCCGGTCGATGCCGCCGGGAGCCGGCGCACTGGGCGCCTGGACTGACCGCCCAGACGTCGATGGAGTGGATTGGGTGCGGAGCCAGTACATCTGCACCAGCCCTGCCGGGCCGTTGGCGTAGTAGGTGTCGCGCGGGTAGCCGTACACCGGCGTGGTGGGGGGAATCGGAACCGATGGCCGCAGCGGTGTCGCGTACTTGCCCTGACCCGGAGAACCGGACGGGGCATGCTTGACCGGGCCGGGCTGCAAGTTGCCAGGAGTGGCGGGACGGCGAGCCACCCCGGGCGCGTGGTGGGCCTGGCCGGTGCCGCCCCTGGCCGCGGAGACGGCGGTCGCTGTGGTGGCGGCAGCCGTACCAGCGGGACCTGCGGCGAGCGCGGGCAGTGCCCTGCTCGCCATGGAGAAGGTCGCACCCCTGGCCCTGCCTGAACCCCTGCCGCCGCGTGGCCCTCTGCCGAGGTGCAGAGCGTTCATGACCGGAGAGGTGAGCTTGTAGGCCAAGGCGTACTTGACGATCCGCGTGACCGTTGAGCCACGGCCGGCGGTCTGGGCGAACACGCGCCGGGAAACCCAGCCCGGGATGCGCACCAAGATGATCAGCAGGCACAGGACGAGGACAAGGTTGACGAGCTGCCCGGTCGGCATGAGCCCGAGCAGGAGACGGCCGTCCTGGTTGAAGAAGATCCGTACCGCCATGACCAGCGTGAGTGACTGAGCGACCTGCACAATCAACAGCCCCGTGAAGGCTCGCCACCAGAACCGGGCCAGCCCGTCGGTGTACGGCAGTGCCAGGCAGGCCAGTGCGAGCGGCGCGGCGACCACTAGCAGCACTATCAGCGCGGCCCGCATGACGAACGCGATCAGCAACAGGATCAGCAAGATGACCGCGACCAGCGCGAGCAGGATGTAGAAGATCTCCTGCTGCCCTGGGACGACAACCAGGAGGCGCAGGGTCGCCGCCGCGCGCCTCTCATCGAAGTCCTGGCCGAGCAGCGCGCGTGACAGGGCGTTGGCGAGTTCGATGGCCTTGCCGCAGATGCCGAAGCTGACGTTGACGGCCAGGACCGCGACGAACAGGCGCGGCAGGACCTCTTTGACTGTGTATCGGGTCTGGACCGTCCCATGCCCCATCGCGGTGATCGCACCGATCGTGGTCAGCAGGACGAATCCGGTGTTCGCGATGGCCGCGGTTGCCTTCCACAGGTCGAACACTCTGCCGTTGCCGGACACGTCCGGGGTCGCCAGCAGTGTGGCGGCCAGCACGTCCAGCAGCGGTTTGATCGCGAGCGCGACCAGGTTGGCGAACCAGGAATTGATCTGGCCGTTGATCCAGTCACCGATGCCGAACCCGAACCCGGGACTGTCCACCGGGATGTCGACTGGTCCGGACAGCGACGATGAGGGCGAAGGAACCGGCACTGGAGTGGCGCTCGCGGTTGCCGCGATGGCAACAACCGATCCCGTCACGACCAGCAGCACGGCCATACGTGGCAATGAGAGGCGTACGACTGCGCCCAGGCAGCGGGCCGGGGAGTCGCGGCAGCGCGGAACGAGGCGTCGGGCCGACTGATGTTGGCTGAGCCGGTGACCCGAGGCCAGGGTGAGGAGGCCATCGTTCTCACCCGACGACGCGCTTGAGGATGCTCACGAAGAGCGGAGCCAGCACGGCCAGCGCGTAGCCGAAGGCTGCCGCCTTCAACGCCCCCTTGGCCTTCTGAACCTCGCCGGGATCACCGCCGGCGATGAGGTAGCGAAGTCCGCCGATGGTCAGCATCAGCGTGGCCAGCGTCGCCAGCAGGCCGATCAGCCAGTTGCGTAGATTCGTGAAGACCGCGTTGAGATCCGACGGAGCGGCGGCCACCGGGGAAGCAGCGAAGGCGCCGGTTGCCACTGCGGCAATGACGAGAATGGTGATTGCCGTAATGGCCAGGCCCCAGACGGCGATCCCCCGCGAGGACGGTCTTCTGCGGCAGGGACAGCTGCCGCTGGGGTGCCGTACCGGGTGCCGCTGCCGGGCGGCGCGGTGACAGCGGGCCACGACAGAGGGGTGGTTGGGAGAGAACCGCGCGGAGCCAGGGGTTGTGTCCCTGCCTCCCTTCGGGTCGGTTGCTGTGTGCGCATCCGGAGTTCCCTGGCTCGCGCGGAAGCCGAGTGCGCTTCTCCCGGGGGCGAAGAAGCGATAGGGGGAAAGGCGGCGGGTTCGGATTCCTCCCGCCGGACGTTGATCAGTGGCAACTCGCGGCGGTTCTGCTGCCCGCTGACCGGGCCGCGGTCCCTCAGCGGCACGTCCTCAAGCCGCGTCAGGCTGATCAACTCAGCGTCGAGCTCGCTGAGTACACCTTGGGCCACTGCGTCGATCAGCACCAGATCGGGGTGGTACCAGGGACGCGGGGGAGGCATCGGCTCGCCGGCCGCACAGCGGCGCTCGGCCGTGGCCTCGATGTGACGGCGGGTGCGCTCACCCGCGAAGCGGGCTGCCTCGCACAGTCGAGCGCGGATGTGGGGCAGGGCGGTGTCCACACGATGCAGGGCTCGCAGGAAGCCCGCCATGATCGCGATATCGACGTCCACGGGGTCTCCGCGGACCAGGTCGCGGGTCAGCGCTATCGCGATCGTGCGCAGGGCCGGCATGGCCATGCCGATGGCCGCGACCGTCCAGGTCGAGCTGGCCTGTTGGGCGCGTGCGACCAGCTCCCGCCAGACGGCGTCCCGCGCCTCGTCGGTGATGGTCCGGCTGGTGAGCAGCACGCGCAACTCCCGAAGGCAGACCGCTCCCCGGGGCAGGCCGGGGGCGAGTGCCGTGCAGTCCAGGGACAGGGCCCCGGGACCGGTCGTCAGCAACCGGAATGACGTCTCCGCGGTGTCCAGGGGTGATTCGGTGAGGCGATGCGCGCTCATGTCGTGCTCCGGGTCGAGAAGGAGTTCGTGGTCTCGAAACCGGTGTACGCACCGCCTCAGAAACGGTTCAGAGAAAAGCTGGGTAGTCGCTCAGAAATTTCTCAGAGCCTCGGCATTCTGAGTAGCTCGGCGGCTTCTGAGCGCGACCTTCTGAGCTCAGCCGCCCGGCCTCTGAGTGGACTCTGAGGACGCTGCTTGCCTGGTTGCATGCCACTGGAGCCGTGTTCACGGCCTCGGCGGCCCGCATCCGGAAAACGTGTCCCGACAAATCAATGGAGAAAAGGAATGGCATCCAGAAGAACGCCGGCAGCGGCGGCCTAGCCACAACGGAAAAGCCACGTCTGGTGATTTCGCCGGTCGCGGTACAAACCGCGTGGGCGTTCACCGCCTGGACGCACCGCTACCTCGCCCCACCGGCCGCGGCGGAGTTCGTCATCGGTGTCCAGACCAGCGACACAACCCTGGTCGGCGTCGCCTTCGTCGGCAGGCCCGCCTTCTGGGCCTTCGACGACGGCAGCACGGCCGAGGTCGTCTGCCTGTCGACGGACGGCACGCCCAATGCCTGCTCGGCCCTGCTGGGTGCCGCCTGGCGGGCCGCGCGGGCTGAGGGCTACAGGCGCCTGATCGCCTACACCCGTGTCGACGAGCCCGGCACCAGCCTGTGCGCGGCCGGGTTCCGGCTGGTCCCCAGCCCGCTCGGATGGGGCACCAGCCGTTCCGGTCACGTCGCCCGCGTCCTGTGGGAGATCTCCGGAGGTCGCGCATGAGGAAACTGCGCGAGCCGTATTGGAGCGACGAGCACGCGGCGATCTACCACGGGGACGCGCATGCGGTGCTCGCCGAGATGGATGAGGGCTCGGTGGATTGCATCGTCACCAGTCCGCCGTACTGGGGCCTCCGCAACTACTGCGAGGGCCAGTACGGGCAGGAGCCCACGCCGGAGGACTACGTCGACACCTTGCGGGCCACCTTCGCCGAGGCTCGCCGGGTGCTCGCCGACGACGGCACCTGCTGGCTGAACGTGGGCGACTGCTACGCGGCCAACTCCGACGGCTGGTCCCGCGGCAAGCACTACAACCCGCGCCAGCCCGAGGTACGGCCGAAGGCCCGCCTGGCCGTGCCGCCGAAGAACCTGCTCGGCATGCCGTGGCGGGTCGCCTTCGCCCTGCAGGAGGATGGCTGGATCCTCCGCAACGCTATCGTGTGGAGCAAGCCCAATGCGATGCCGCAGTCCGTCCGCGACCGGATGTCCAACCGTTACGAGCTGATCTTCCTGCTTGTCAAGCAGCAGCGGTACTGGTTCGATCTCGACCCGGTCCGCCAGCCCTACACCGGCGACCGCCCGATTTCCAGGCGAGCACGAGCCGGGGGCAACAAGCCGAACAGCATCACGACGGCCTGGCCTCCGAGCGGCAAGTACGGGGAGGACTCGGCCGGCCCGCGGCACGGCGCGGCGATGCGGCCCACGGGTGAGCGGCATGCCGCCGCGCACCCCAACGGCAGGAACCCCGGGGACGTCTGGTCGATCCCCACCCGGCCACTGCGGGCGGCGCACTTCGCGGCGTTCCCGGTCGACATCCCGCTGACAGCGATTGCCGCCGGCTGCCGCCCCGGCGGCACCGTCCTGGACCCGTTCACCGGCAGTGGCACCACTGGTATAGCGGCGCGGCAACTCGGCCGGAAGTTCGCCGGTATCGAGCTCAATGCCGACTACTGCGAACTCGCCCGAACCCGGCTCCTCGTCAATCAAGACGGGGGCACTCCCGGCAGGAGGCGAGGGTGACTGAACGGTCACAAAGGGCCTGCTCAGAGTCTCTCGAACCAGCCTCAGCGGCGTACTCTGCAGGGCCCGGAAGGGCGAGTCGGGCAGCCGATCCTCTGATTACTGTGAATGAAGAGCCCCGACCGGCAGCCGAGGGTTCATCTGCACGGTCAGGGGCGGCAGAGCCGCAGCCGCTGACGATCGAATATCAGGTCGTCACGCTTTCCGGGGATCAGGGCAGAGGACTGCGGGCCACCCAGGCGCGTGCCATCTACAAGATCCTGCTCTGGATGACCGCTGAGGATGCAAGGGGGTAAGGCTGGTGGGCGGATGGGAGAGCAAGGCACGCGAGGACCCCTTCGACGGGCTACGTGTCGCTTGGTGCGGACGAACCTCGACCGAGGATCTACAGGACCCGACGCTCTCTCTGCCTCGTCAGCTCAGCAACAGCCGGGCGGCACTGCCGCCCGGCGCCCTGATCGTCGCTCATTTCTACGACATCGAGTCGGGCCGCAAGAACCTGGAAGACCGTGGCCACAGCACCGCCCACGAGCGCTTCACGATTCCTATTCCTCGGGATGGCGGAATTCAGGACCTGCTGGCCGAAGCCGCCCGGCCGAACCGCCGGTTCGACGCGGTCATTTGCGAGTCCATCGACCGGATCTCTCGCCGCACGTTCTACGGGACGAAGATCGAGCATGAGCTCGAACAACTCGGGGTCGCTCTCTTCGCGGCCGACGAGCCGATCACGCTCAACGGCAAACGCGCCACGGCCATCCTCACCCGCCGGGTCAAGCAGGGCATCGCCGAGTGGTACGCCGTCCAGATGATGGAGGCGTCCTGGGACGGCCTCCGCACCCACACCCAACAGGGCTGGAACATCGGGCGCCCTCCGTACGGCTACCAGGCGGAGAAGGTCCCACATCCGGTTCCGGCCAAGGCGGCGGACGGCAAGAGCAAGACCAGGTTGGTGCCCGACCCGGTGCGTGGCCCTGCCGTCACGCAGATCTTCGTATGGCGGGTGATGGAACGGCTGGGATATGGCGACATCGCCGACCGGCTCAACGCGGACCATGAGCGCTATCCACCGCCCGAGTCGCTGAACCCGAACTTCCGGGGACGTAATTCTTGGTCTCGGTCCGGGATCCGGGAGATCCTGCTCAACCCGAAGTACACCGGTTACATGGTGTGGAATCGGAAGGCAACCACCAGCCGCCGAGGCACGAACCGCAGCATGCTGAACCCTCCCAGCGCCTGGGTCTGGTCCGAGCAGCCGACCCATGAGCCTCTGGTCACCCGGGAGATCTACGAGAGCGCTCAGAAGGTCGGCCGGACGCGCAACACGTCGCGTTCCGGTGCTCAGCTCAACAGGCACTCGCAGGCGCGCCGAACGTACCTGCTGAGGTCCTTCGTCCATTGCGATCTTTGCGACCGGCGCATGTTCGGCCAGACCGAGACGCGCCGCAAGGCCCAGGACGCCTACTACGTGTGCCAGCCCGACCGTAACCATCATGGCCGGGAGGACCGTTTCCCTGGCCATCCCAAGGTCGTCCGCGTTCGTGAAGACCTGCTTGTTGACGCAGTTCATGATCTGTTTCAACGACGCGTCTTCGGCCAACAGCGGCATGAACTTCTCGCCGCCGACCTGCCGCAGAACAGCCGCCAGGCGGAGGAGGAGTGGGAGTCTCGGTGCCGTGCGCTCAAGAAGAGCATCACCGAGATCACGCGGAAGCAGGACAGGCTGATCGCTCAGATCGAGGACACCGACGCGGACGACGCGTTCTGCCAACGTCTGCGGGCCCGCTTCACGGAGCTGGAAGGCGAGCGCCGGACCAAGGCGGAGGAGCTTGCCGATGCCGAGGGGAGTCCGCCCGCGCGCGACCACCAAGCTGGCCTGCTCCACATGATCCCCATGCTGCAGACGAAGATCGCTGAGCTGCCCGAAGAGCTCCAGCGCGAGCTGTTCACGGCCTTCCATCTGGAGATCCGCCATGACGCCGGCCGTGGGGTGGCGTTGATCCGAATCACTCTGGACCACGAGACGATCAAAGGAGTCGCGGCGATGGCAGAAGAACTTCCCGGAAACGAAAACAGGCGCCTGCCGGAGGCAGGCGCCTGTGCCGAAGATTTGGTGAGTGCCCCCGGCAGGATTCGAACCTGCGGCACCCGCTTTAGGAGAGCGGTGCTCTATCCCCTGAGCTACGGAGGCGTGATGTGCACCAGTAAGCCTAGCGAAAGGTTGGGCCCGCTCGCGCCTCCCCTGGGGGTGTCGTTTCGGGGCCGCCGGTCATCGGCGGGCTGACCTGCGGTAAAGGCATGGCAAGTCGTCGTACGGCGGCCAGGGGAGGGTGGTTACCGTCGCTGGCCGTGACCGTAACGAGACGTGGATCCGCGCGGGGGCTGCGATCGGTGGTGCTCGTCGCGGCGCTGCTCGCGCCGGTGATCCTGGCCTCGGGCATGCTCATGGCCGACTTCAGCGGCTACGGGGAGCAGGTGCGGAGCGATCTCTCACGTGATGCGGCCGTACGCGCGGAACCGGCTGGGACGGCGGATGAGATACGCACCGGGACCGCGGGAGAGCGGGCTTCCGCCGGGACGCTCGGTAAGCGGCCGGTCGTGCCGCCGAATCTCGCGGACGGTCAGGAGGCCCGGAGGATCGCCGTGGTTCCGATGGCGGGGACGGTGCGGGAGCCCCTGCTGAACCCGACGCCGGTGCCCGAGCCGTCCGGTCCCGCGCGTCTCTACGAGGGGATCGTACGGATCCTTCCGATCGTCCAACCCGTCCGTGAGGTCGTTCACCGGGATGCCCCGAAGGTGAGTCGGCCGGTGGAGAAGCCGGAACCTCGCGAGGAGACGACCTTCACGTGTGCGCCCGAGTGGCGGGACACGTGGCTGTGGGAGCTCTGCCGGGAACGCGAGGGCCACCCCGAAGGCGGGCGATGAGCTGGAAACGCGCAAATGCGACGTGACCGGTCGATAGCGCTTATGCGAACCGGGGCTCGGGCACACAGGGCGCTGTAGTAACGTGCGTCCCTGACCCAGGTCACGAGTTCGCAAACGGGGGAGTCGATCGTGCCATCTCCTCGATCAGCCGGGCTGATCGCGGTCGTCACGGTGATGACTTCGCTGGCCGTCTCGGCGCCGTACGGCACGGCATCGGCGGCCCTGGCCGGCACCACGACCACGGAGGCCGCCGGAGAGAGCGCCGTGGCCGGCGTGCTCGACAAGGAGCCCACCACGCTGACCGAGCTGCGGCGGGAGGCTCAGAAGGCGTACAAGTCCATCGAGGACGCGAACAGGGCGCTGGTGGCGCGGCAGAAGAAGTTCGGCGCCGTGGAGAAGGAGCTGGCGACCAAGCTGGAGAGTCTCCAGCAGGCCACGGCGGAGCTCAACAAGCTGCGCAAGCCGCTGTCCGACCTCGCCTCGTCCATGTATCAGGACCCCTCGCTCGACGGAATCAGCCCGTTCTTCCGGGCGGGCAGCGGCACGGAGACGCTCCGGAGGATCGCCGACCTCGATCACATCGTCGCCGGGCGGAACAACGTGCTCGGCGACGCGGTGAAGCTGCTGGAGCGGCAGCAGCAGCTCGCGCAGGAGGCGCAGGAGCTCCGGGCGGCCAGCCTCCTGCAGGAGGCGCAGCTGAGCGCGCAGGTCACCGTTCTGCGCAAACGCTCCACGGCTCTGGTCCGGTCGCTGACCAAGGCGCTGATCAAACTCGGCGTGAAGATCGGCGATGGAACGCAGGGGGCGGGCGGCTGTGACCCGACCAGGATCAGTCAGGCGGAGCAGTATCCGAACGGCCTGCTGCCCAAGAACATCCTGTGCCCCCTGCCGCAGGCCGGAGAGGAACTGCGGGCGGACGCGGCGATCGCCTTCGCCGATCTCAACATCGCCTACAAGAAGCGCTTCGGCACCTCGATGTGCATCTCCGACAGCTATCGCAGCCTGAGCGAGCAGCAGTCCATCTACTACCGGCGGCCCGGCTTCGCGGCCACGCCGGGAAAGAGCAACCACGGCCTGGGGCTCGCCGTCGACCTGTGCGGCGGAGTGCAGAACTTCCGTTCCGTTCAGTTCAACTGGCTGGAGGCCAACAGCAAGCGGTATGGCTGGATGCACCCCGACTGGGCGTATCACAGCCCCTTCGAGCCCTGGCACTGGGAGTACGACCCCAAGCTCGGCTCCCAGCTCTGACATACACACGCAGGCCGACCTGTGCCGCCATCGAGGAGCGGCACGGACGGATCCTCGGCGCCGGGCGCTACGCCGGGTTCAAGGAGATGCTCCAGCAGGTCATGCCTGATCGGCGTTCTCCGCCGCCCGGCAAGGCCGGTCAGTGGGGGTGAATGGTCACCGAGAGCCTGCCCTGTGCCTGCGCCTGGGCGAGCTGGGCCGCCTGCCCGGGGGTCGTGGCCAGCACGAGCAGCGCACCGCCGTCCGTACGGCCCGGCGGCCGGGCGATCACCCGCACCTCCTGGGCGACGGTCCGGGCCTGGAAAGGGCCCTCCTCGAAGGCCGCCAGGATGTCGATCACGTCTCCCGGCGACAGCAGGCGGGCGGCGTCGGGATCGGCGATCCTGACCGGCGTCGCGACCATCCCCGGCGTCCCGGCCATCCCCGGCCCAGCGGCCGAAGCCCCCGATTGCGTGGCCGGGGCCCACTGCCCCGAGGCCGGACCACCGCCGGCCGGCCCTCCGGGCGCCTGACCGCCGGAGCCCTGCCCACCCGGCTCCTGCCCGCCGGATGCCTCGCTGTTCAGGGATTGGCGGAACAGGCCCGGCCCGAGCAGCCGTGCGTCGGTGAGGAGTTCACCCCGGCGCAACGGGCCGGCGAGCACGCGGCCCGAGACCGGGGCGCCGGGCGCGTACGCCCCGGCGGGCACCGTGTCGGGCGGGAGCCGTACGACCACGACGTCGGAGGCGGCCAGCCGGCCTCCGGGGAGGTCGCGGGCGGCGGCGAGGACCTCCACCCCGTCAGGGGTACGGACGGCCAGCAGCACACAGGCCACCGCCAGACCGGCGAGGACGGCGGCGATCGGACGGCGACGGCGCGCCGTCAGCCGTCTCAGATCACGCATGACCACCTCGTGTCAGGGGAGCTCGATCGGCAGCTTGATCCCGTCGAGGGCGTTGCCGCAGGGGCAGGGACGCTCCTCCGGAAGGGCCACGACGACCTGCGCGACCAGAGTGCGCATCCGCTCCACGTTGGCGGCGAAGAAGGCCAGGACCTCTTCGTGGGTGACCCCCTCGCCGGCCTCCACGCCGGCGTCGTGGTCGGTCACGAGGGCGAGCGTCGTGTAGCAGAGGGCGAGTTCGCGGGCGAGCACGGCCTCGGGGTGCCCGGTCATGCCGATGATCGACCAGCCCGCGCCAGAGAACCACTTCGACTCGGCCCGGGTGGAGAAGCGAGGGCCCTGGACCACGACCAGAGTGCCGCCGTCGACCGTGTCCCAGCCCGTCTCGCGCGCCGTGGTCACGGCGGCCGCCCGGCCCGAGGGACAGTAGGGGTCGGAGAACGACACGTGCACGGCCCCGCCCGCGTCGTAGTAGGTCTGCTCGCGGCCCTGTGTGCGGTCCACGAGCTGGTCGGGGATCACGAGGGCGCCCGGGCCGATCTCCGGGCGCAGGGACCCGACCGCGCTGGGCGCGAGCACCTGGCGGACGCCGAGGGACCGCAGGGCCCACATGTTCGCCCGGTAGGGGATGCGGTGGGGAGGGAAGGTGTGGCCGCGACCGTGCCGCGGGACGAACGCGACGGTCCGCTCGCCGATGCGGCCCACGGTGATCGAGTCACTCGGCGGGCCGTACGGCGTCGTCACGTCGATCTCTTCGGCGTCCTCCAGCAGGGAGTAGAACCCCGAGCCGCCGATGACCCCGATGTCTGCGCGATTGACCATGGGCCGACACTAGCGAACGGCGCCGCACACCCGCCGCGTCCCGCCGACCCCCTGTGGATAACCTCAGGCGGCCGCGGTGGAGCCGGACGACGACGTGCTCGACGAGGAGGTGCTCGACGAGCTCGTGGAGGCCGCGGGCTCCTTCTTGCCCGAGTCGCCGGACGGCTTCGAGGACGACGTCGTCGTGGTGGACGTGGTCGTCGACGAGCTCGACGAACGGCTGTCGGTCCGGTAGAAGCCGGAGCCCTTGAACACGATGCCAACGGCGGAGAAGACCTTGCGCAGCTTGCCCTGGCAGGCCGGGCACTCCGTGAGCGGGTCGTCAGAGAACTTCTGGACGGCCTCCAGCTGCTCACCGCAAGCGGTACAGGCGTACTGGTAGGTAGGCACTCGCTCCTCCTGAGACTGGCACTCGACCGGGTCGATTGCTAATGGTAGGCAATCAACAAGCCCAAACGCCACTCCAGCCCGGTTTATTGCCCCGCGCCGTCCCATTCGCTCAGGCCGCGGTCCGCCTGCGAACCAATCCGCGCACCCCGGGCGGCAGCGGTCAGCCGCCGCGTTCGCCGTACCAGCCGGCGAGCTTGCCGCGGCGGCTGACGGCGCGCAGGCGGCGTTCGACCGTCTCCCGCTGGGCGGCCGTGGTGACCACGAGAAGCTGGTCGCCCGCCAGCAGCCGGGTCGTCTGCGTGGGCACGAACGACTGCCCGTTCCGTACGACGAGCGTGACCATGGTGTTCGCGGGCAGCCTGAGCTCGAAGATCTCCACACCGTGCATGAGCGAGCCGCGCGGGATGCGGACCTGCAGCAGGTCGGCGTTCAGCTCCTCCAGCGGCGCGGCCTCCACGTCGAGGTCGCGGGCCTCGCCCTCCGCCGCCAGGCCGAGCAGCCGGGCGAGGTACGGCAGCGTGGGCCCCTGCAGGATCGTGAACACGATGACGATGATGAAGACGTCGTTGAACAGGCCCTTGGCCCCCGGCAGACCGGCGGCCCAGGGGATCGCGGCCAGCACGATGGGCACCGCGCCGCGCAGCCCGGCCCACGACAGGAACACCTGCTCGCGCCACGACAGCGAGCCGAGCCGCAGGAGCCGCACCACCACCCCGGACACCAGCACGGACGCCGGCCGGGCGAGCAGGACCAGCAGCAGGCCCGACACCAGGGCAGGGACGATCACGCCGGGCAGTTCGCGCGGATCGGCCAGCATGCCGAGCATGACGAACAGCCCGATCTGGGCGAGCCAGGCGGCGCCCTCCGCGAAGCCGCGCGTGGCGGCGCGGTGCGGGAGCCGGGCGTTGCCCAGGACCAGCGTCGTCAGGTACACCGCGAGGAACCCGCTGCCGTGCAGCAGCGTCGCCCCGCTGTAGGTGACGAACGCCAGCGCCAGCACCGCGATCGGATAGAGGCCGGAGGCGGGCAACGCGACCCGGCGCAGCGCGTACACCCCCGCCGGACCCACGGCGAGGCCGACGGCCGCGCCGATGACCAGTTCGACGGTGGTGTCCAGCAGGACGTGCGGCAGCGAGAGGGTCAGCGACGAGCCCGCGCTCAGCATGATCACGAGGATGACGGTCGGGGCGTCGTTGAAGCCCGACTCGGCCTCCAGGATCCCGGCGAGCCGGGGCGGCAGCGGCAGTCGCCGCAGCACGGAGAACACGGCCGCCGCGTCGGTCGACGCCAGGAACGCGCCGAGCAGCAGGGCCATCCGCCACTCCATGCCGAGCAGGACGGCGACGGTCGCCGCGAGCACGACGACGCTGACCGCGATCCCGACCGTGGCGAGCACGAGCGCGGTCGGCACGGCGGCGCGTACGTGGTTCCAGTTGGTGGTGAGACCGCCTTCGGCCAGGATCACGGCGAGCGCGACCATGCCGAGTTGCTGGGCCGTCTGGGCGTTGTCGAAGTTGATGCCGACGATGCCGCCCTCGCCGAGCAGCAGGCCGAGGCCGAGATAGATGAGCAGCGTGGGAAGGCCGGTGCGGTGCGCGATCCGTACGGACGCGATGGCCGCGATGACGACGGCGGCGGACAGAAGCAGCCAGACGTTCAGACCCACCCGCTCCCTTCGCCGTCACTTAGACCAATCTTGTCACATCTGTACCAATCGGGCGATTCCGCTCGGAAGGGCGGCGAAGCGTACGCGCTGGTCGTGCGGCTCCGCGGGAACCCCTTCCATCAGCTCGCCCTCGTGCAGGAGCGCCACCGTGGGCACGTTCGGCCCGACGCGGGCGAGCGCCCGGTCGTAGAAGCCGCCGCCGCGGCCGAGCCGTACGCCGGTGACCCGGTCGACGGCCAGGGCCGGCGCGATGACCAGCGCGGCGGTGCGGATCGCGTCGACGCCGCGCCGGACGTCCACGGGCTCCATGATTCCGTTCGGGCCGGGCGCCAGCGAGTCCGGGCCGTCGTACACCGCCCAGTCGAGGTCGCCGTCCAGGCGCTGCACCGGCAGCATCACCGTGGCGCCGTGCTTCCACAGGGCCAGGATCAGCCCCTGGGTGGACGGCTCGGTGCCGGTCGACCAGTAGCAGGCCACCAGCCCCGCCATCTGCACCCACGGCTGGTCGAGGAGTAACTCCCTGATGGCCGCCGACGACTCGCGCAGCGTCCTGGGATCGAGTTCCGACCGGCCGCGCAGGATACGCCGACGCAGGTTCATCTTGTCCAAAGACTGCTCCGTTAGTGTCTACTCATGGCTGACTTCGATCCCGTGACCAAAGCCGTCGTGCCCGCCGCGGGTCTCGGCACCCGCTTCCTTCCCGCGACGAAGGCGACCCCCAAGGAGATGCTGCCCATCGTCGACAAGCCGGCCATCCAGTACGTGGTGGAGGAGGCCGTCTCCGCCGGGCTGCTCGACGTCCTCATGGTGACCGGCCGCAACAAGCGCTCGATCGAGGACCACTTCGACGTAGCGTACGAGTTGGAGGACGCTCTTCGCGCCAAGGGCGACGAGGAACGGCTCAACCAGGTGAAGGAGCCCGTCGACCTCGCCACCATGCACTACGTGCGGCAGGGCGAGCCCAAGGGTCTCGGCCACGCCGTCCTGTGTGCCAAGCAGCACGTCGGCCACGAGCCGTTCGCCTGTCTGCTCGGCGACGACATCATCGACCCCCGCGACCCGCTGCTCAAGCGCATGATCGAGGTGCGCGCGACGTACGGCGGCAGCGTCGTCGCGCTCATGGAGGTGCCGCGCGAGCAGGTCTCCCTGTACGGCGCCGCCGCCATCGAGCCGACCGACGAGGACGACGTCGTCCGCGTCACCGACCTCGTGGAGAAGCCCCCGGCCGACGAGGCGCCCTCCAACTGGGCCATCATCGGCCGGTACGTGATCGACCCCGCCGTGTTCGACGTGCTGGAGCGCACCCCGCCCGGGCGCGGCGGCGAGATCCAGCTCACCGATGCCCTGCGCACGCTGGCCTCGATGGGCCCGGAGGAGGGCGGTCCGGTGCACGGCGTGCTGTTCCGCGGCCGTCGCTACGACACCGGCAACAAGCTGGAGTATCTGCAGACCGTGGTGCAGTTCGCCGCGAACCGGGACGACCTCGCTCCGGAGTTCCTGCCCTGGCTGCGGGAGTTCCTGGACAAGGCCGGACAGTGAGCCGATGAAGCCAGTCGACCGCCACCTCGCCGACATCCTCGCGACGGTGCGACCGCTCGCACCGCTCGAGGTCGAGATCGAGGCCGCCCTCGGCGCCGTATTGGCCGAGGACGTCGCCTCGCCCGTTCCGCTGCCGCCGTTCGACAACTCGGCGATGGACGGCTACGCCGTACGGGCCGAGGACGTGGCCGCCGCGCCCGTCACGCTGCCGGTGATCGGGGACGTGGCTGCGGGCGACGGCGGGCTGAACGCCCTCGGCCCCGGCCTGGTCACCCGCATCATGACCGGGGCGCCCCTGCCCGCCGGCGCCGACGCGTCGTCCCGGTGGAGTGGACCGACGGCGGCACCGCCCGCGCACGGATCGACAGGCCGGCCCCGCTCGGCAACGCGATCCGGCGGGCGGGGGAGGACGTGCGGGCGGGCGACGTGGTGCTCCGCGAGGGCGCCAGGATCGGCCCCGCCCAGATCGGCATCCTCGCCGGGGTGGGCCGGCGCCGGGTGCTGGTGCGGCCCCGGCCGAGGGTGGTCGTGCTGTCCACGGGTGCCGAGCTCGCCGAGCCCGGCACCCCGCTGGGCGCGGGCCGCATCTGGGAGTCCAACAGCTTCATGCTCGCCGCGGCCGTACGCGAGGCCGGGGCGGAGGGGTTCAGGGCCGGTTCGGTGACCGACGACCCCAAGGAGTTCATGGACACGCTGGACGCCCAGCTCCTGCGGGCCGACGCCGTGATCACCAGCGGCGGCGTCTCGATGGGGGCGTACGAGCCGGTCAAGGAGGCCCTGTCCCCGCTGGGCACGGTGACGTTCGAGAAGGTCGCCATGCAGCCGGGCATGCCGCAGGGCTTCGGCGTCGTGGGGCCGGACCGGGTGCCGATCTTCACGCTGCCGGGCAACCCGGTCTCGTCGTTCGTGTCGTTCGTGCTCTTCGTCAAGCCGGCCTTGCGGGCGATGCAGGGCCTGCCTGCCGGTCCGCCTCCGACCGTACGGGCGGCCGTGACCGCGCCGCTGCGCTCCCCCGAGGGGAAGCGGTCGTACCTGCGGGCCGTGCTGACCCGGGAGACCGTGGCGCCGGTCACCCGGCAGGGCTCGCACCAGCTCGCGGCGCTGGCCGGGGCGAACGCGCTGATCGTGGTGCCCGAGGACGTGACCTCGCTGCCCGAGGGCGCCGAGGTGGAGGTGATACCGCTATGAAGCTGACTCACGTGGACGAGTCGGGCGCCGCCCGGATGGTGGACGTCTCGGAGAAGGACGTCAGCGCGCGCACCTCCGTCGCGACGGGCCGGGTGCTGCTGTCGCCGGAGGCGGTGGCCGTGCTGCGCGCGGGAGACGTGCCCAAGGGCGACGCGCTCGGCGTGGCGCGGATCGCCGGGATCATGGGCGCCAAGCGCACGCCCGACCTCGTGCCGTTGTGCCACCCGATCGCCCTGACCGGCGTGAAGGTCGACCTGGCCGTCGTGGACGAGGGGGTGGAGATCACCGCCCGGGTCCGTACGGCCGACAGGACGGGCGTCGAGATGGAGGCGCTCACGGCCGTCACCGTCGCGGCGCTCGCGCTGGTGGACATGGTCAAGGCGGTGGACCCGGCGGCGGTGATCAGCGACGTACGGGTCGAGGAGAAGACGGGCGGCAAGACCGGCCACTGGACCCGTTCCGGACAGGAGTAAGGGCGTTGCGCGCTTTGGTGGTGACGGTGTCCAACAGGGCGTCCGCGGGCGTCTATGAGGACCGCTCCGGGCCGCTGCTTGCCTCCCTCCTGAAGGAGGCGGGCTGCGACCAGGTGGACGGGCCCCGCGTGGTCCCCGACGGGGACGCCGTCGAGGCCGCGCTGCGCGAGGGCGTCGCCGCGGGCTACGACGTGATCGTCACCACCGGTGGGACCGGGGTGACGCCCCTCGATCTCACCCCGGAGATGACCCGGCGGGTGCTGGACCGGGAGATCCCCGGCATCGCCGAGGCCGTACGCCTGGTCAACCGGGAGAAGGTGCCGACGTCGATCCTGTCCCGCGGCCTCGCCGGGCAGGCCGGCAGGTCGCTGGTGGTCAATCTGCCCGGGTCCTCGGGCGGCGTACGGGACGGCATGGCCGTGCTGACCCCGATCCTGGCTCACGTGGTCGACCAGATCCACGGGGGCGATCATGCGCGCTGAGACCGGGGCGCGTCCCGCGTGGCGCGTTGACCGTGTTCCGGTGGATGATTGACGAATGGATCGACTTCGCGGCTGGCCGGCGTCCATGGCCGAGGGGCCCGTCGGGCTGCGGCCGCTGCGCCTGCGTGACGTGCGGGACTGGCGCGACACCCGTCTGCGCAACGCCGAATGGCTCCGCCCCTGGGAGCCGAGCAACCCCGAGACCCCCCTGTTCCGCACCGGCCTCGGGCCGTACGTCTCGATGGTCGGCACGCTGCGCCGCGAGGCCCGCCAGGGGATGGCCATGCCCTGGGTCGTCACGTACGAGGGACGGTTCGCCGGGCAGCTCACCGTGGGGGCGATCGTGTGGGGGTCGGCCCGCTCCGCGCAGGTGGGCTACTGGGTCGACGGCGCGCTCGCCGGGCGGGGCATCATCCCGACCGCGCTCGCCATGGCGGTGGACCACTGCTTCTTCACGACCGGTTTACACCGGCTCGAGGCCAACATCCGGCCGGAGAACCACGCCAGCCGCAGGGTCGTGGAGAAGCTCGGATTCCGCGAGGAGGGCATCCGCCGGCGTCAACTGCACATCGACGGCGCTTGGCGCGACCACATCTGCTACGCGCTGACCGTCGAGGACGTGCCGCGCGGACTGCTCGTCCAGTGGCGCCGCACGATGAACTCGGCCGCCCGCCGCAGCGAGTCCAGCCCCGGTTAGGAGGCGGCGCCCGGCCGGCTGCAATCGAAGGACAAACCGATCACTAGCGGGTGCTGTGATGCTCCGTGGCGGTAACCGAAACCGCGTCACGGGAGGCATCCACATGAGGAAGCGGGCTCCGTCCATCGCATCCCGGCCGCCGCTGGCCCAGCGGTAGCAGAGCGACCCGCGTGCCTGTGGGGATCGCGCGCTCGCACGGGATCGAATTACATGAAGAGCTTTGACGATCTCGCGACACACCGGACTGAATGCTCGTCATTCAGTGACACACAGTCCTACGGTGCGTGACGTGAACACCTCTCCGCCGACACAGGGCCACGGACGTGTTCACCATGCCCATCGCCGGAGGGCGTGGGGGTGGGCGCATGGGTAGCGCCCTGCTCTACCTGGCCATCGTCGTCATGTGGCTCAGCGTCCTGCTGCCCATGTGGCTGCGCCGGGACCGGCACACCGACGACGATCTGTTCGAGGAGCAGGCGGAGGCGTCCACGCTGTCCGAGTCGCTCGCCGACGACTCCCCCGGAGGCCGCCACTGCCGACGACGCCGACGGCACCCGTGACGTGGACGGGGGGCGACGCCGACACGGGTGGTCACCCCGCCGGCCGCGTCCGCGGACTCCGCCGATCCCGCCGCGTCTTCCGTCGCGCGCCGGCCGAGGCCGTCACCCCGGACCAGATCGCCGCGGAGCGCACGCGCGGGCCCGCCGTGTCGCCGCCCACCGCCGCGCCCGGATCCTCGCCCGGCGCCGGCGGCGGCTCCTGTGGAGCATCCTGCTCGTGCTGGCCTCCGTGGTCACCGCGGCCGTCCGCGTGATGCCCTGGTGGGCCGTCGCGCCCTCGGGCGTGCTCCTCGTCGGCTACCTCGCCGTGCTGCGCGTGGCCGTACGCGCGGACAGGGAGCAGCGGGAGAAGGCCGCCCGGGCGCGGGCCGAGCACCTGCGCCGTCAGCGGGAACGCCGCCGCGCCCTGGCCGCGGCGGCCCGCGAGGCGGAGATCATCAAGTTCGAGGCGCGCAAGCGCGTCCAGGTCTTCGACCAGTACGCCGACGGGCGCCGCGCGGCCGGGGACTGAATCGGTGGCGCGAACACCCCGCAGAGTTTGCTAATCTAGTCGAGGTCGTTGGGGCTATAGCGCAGTCCGGTAGCGCACTTCGTTCGCATCGAAGGGGTCTGGGGTTCAAATCCCCATAGCTCCACCACGACGAAGGCCCGTCAGGTGATCCACCTGGCGGGCCTTTTCGCTGCTCAGGGCCGCGAGATCGTTGCGGAGATCACCAGACGGCGGGGCGAGCGCACGCGTTGGTGCTGACGTAGCGCGTCGATTGCTTGCTGGGGGAGTGCCAGCCTCAAGGTGGTCGTTCCGGAGAAGGCCGACCGGGCGTCCACCGCGAGAAGCGCGGCTCTCGCGGCGGACGCCCGGTCAACCATGATCCCGATCTCTGCAAGCAGCGCACCACCGCGGAACGGTGCGTCAATCGAATCGAGGAGCGGCGTGGGCTGGCCTTCCGGTTCGGCAAGACGCCCGACAGCTATCTGGCAGGCCTGCGCCTACGTGGAGTCGTCTTGTGGATCCGAAGCCTCTGAGCGGCCTGAAGATCCGAACCTCGTCGAGGCTCTAACGGGCGATCACCTGCACCTCGGGAAACCGCGAGGAACGCCTGTCGAGCAGGTGGCCTTTGCGCCGTAGATGCAGATCGAAGAAGGCCATTGTGTAGGCGCGGGTGACGGCCACGGAACGCGCCGCCGGCAGTGTCCCGTTCACCGCTCGCAACTGCTCCTTTGACAGGCCGATCACCGGGGCCGCCTGCTCGTACAGCAGCGGCAGGTCGGTATAGGAATTGTGCTTGGCACCCTTGGTCTTCACGTGCAGCCGCCAGCCCTTCAGCCGGGACCAGAAGGCCTTCTGCCCGCGGATGGGCTTGTCGAAGATCTCGGCCTCCATGAGCATGTACGGCTTGGCCAATCCTTTGGCGGCCACCTTCCCGAGGACGGGGCCGTCCAGGTTCAGAACCGCCTTGACCCGCCGATCCTCCAGCATCGTCGCGGCGACCGTCGCTCCTCCCGCGGAATGGCCGAACATGCCGACCCTGCTCAGGTCGAACGCGCCACGCAGCCCCTCCGGCAGCTTCCGGCCTTCAGCATCGGGGTTCTGCCCCTTGTTCAGCTTCTTGAGCTGGTCCAGCACGAAGCGCGTGTCAGCCACCCGCACCTTGATCTCGTCGGCCTTCTCGCCCAGCCGGCTCACCGGGACTGGCTTCAGCACACGGCCGGTGACCGTGCCGTCGGGGAACTCCACCTCGCCGGCATCGCCCGGGTGATCGATCGTGACCACCATGTAGCCCCAGCTGGCCAGTTCTTCGACCGTGGCGGTGTTCATGGAACGGTCGGCGCCGTTGCCGGGCGAGAACAGTACGACGGGGAGCCCTCGGCCCGCCACAGGGGCCCCTTCACGGCCATGGGTCGAGGGCAGGCCGACAGCCGCAGGCGAGAGGCTGCTGCTGCGATAGAAGGCCTCGGCGGCGCGAGGCGGCAGCCAAGGCGCAGCGGGGTGGCCGTCCGGACGACGCGTGGGATACCACAGGCTGATCATCAGCTCACGCCGGTCATGTTCCTTGATCCACGGGTCGGCCCTAGAGCCGTCACGCAGGTGCAGCGCGACGGTGCCGATCTCGCGTGGACCTGTCGGCTGGGGCAGGGCCACGGTGACGGGCTTTGACGCGGCCTGTACGGCGGGCCCGGTGAGCAGAAGGCCGACCGCCACGGCAGAGGCCACGCCCCGTATGAGCAATGTGCGATTCATAACGGCCACGCTAGGAAGGCTCGCTGTCCAGAAACTCCCCACCGGCGATGATTTTGGCGCTCATACGAATGAAGGAACCATCCGTCCGCCCGGAGGGGAGGTCGAGGCCAACTTGACCTTGACACTGAGGGCACTCCCCGCTAGAGCCTGTACGAGGTTCGGATCTTCAGGCCGGTCAGAGGCTTCGGATCCACAAGACGGCGCGGACCTTCTCGGCCACCAGGCCGGCGACCTGGTCGTAGTCGTGCTCGCGCTGCTTGCGGCCCGGCGCCTTGTTCCCGGCCGGTGCCCGCTCGATGATGCGTCTGACGGTCTGGTGCGTGGTACCGCACATCGCAGCGGCCCCACGATAGGTGCCTGACCTGCCGGTAGGCGGCGATTCGCCTGGCGTCAGCCGACCTGATGAAGGCTTGGATGCGCCGGGTTCGCGGTCGGCGCGCTGGACGATGCCGGAGCCCGCGAAGAGTTCTCTGCTTCTCCGGGTGATCAACCTCCGCCGTCCTCCGTGAAGTCATACGGAGGAGATGCGGGAGAACCTTTGGCGTTCCACCGGAGATGCGGGTAGGGCCTTGACGCCCTGCCGGGATTGAGTGGTCGCCTCTTTCCCGGCCCTTTCCGCCCCATGTGGTCCACTGGCCGGAGGAGCCAGGATGAACCTGCAGGGCCGCTTCTCCATCACCAGCCGCATCACCCTGTTCACCGGGGTGGTGTCCACCCTGCTGTGCGCGCTGCTGGCCCTGCTCCTCATGGCGGCCGTCCGCCACTACGCTCGCGACACCGTCACCAGGGAGGTCGCGGCGGCGGGTGGCCGTGTCGCCGTCGAGATGGAGCGGGGACGGCTGGCCTATCCCCTTGCCGGGAGCGAGTGCCGTCACCTTCAGGTGCTCGACCCGTCCGGCCGCGTCGTCGCTTCGACCCCGGATGTACGGGGGATGCCGAGAATGGCCCGCTTCACCCCGCCGGACAGCAGGAACAGCGCGACCAGCGTCGTGTGCGGCGGCGTCTTCCCGGCCGGCGACTGCAACATCGTGGTGGCGCAGTGGGCACACCGCGCGGGCGAGAAATGGATGGTCTACAGCGCTTCCCCGGAAGTGCCCCCGTGGGTCGACCCCCGCCTGGCCGGGCTGGTGGGAGTGGGCGCGGCGGTGCTGGCCGCGGCCATCACCTACCTCGGCTACCGGAACGTACGGGCGTCGCTCAGGCCGGTCAACGCCATCCGGGAGGAGCTCGACGAGATCAACGGGGACTGCCCCGGTCGCCGGGTGCCGGTGCCGGCCACGGACGACGAGATCCAGGGGATGGCCGAAAGCGTCAACCACACGCTCGGCCGGCTGGACACCGCGCTGCGACAGGTGCAGAACGCGCTGCAGCAACAGCGTCAGTTCGTTTCCAACGCCTCCCACGACCTGCGCACTCCGATAGCCGCCATGCGCGCGGAGGTGGAGGACGGCCTTCTCGCGCCGGAGGAGACCAGCGTGCCCGAGCTGGGGTCGGTCCTCCTGCCCAGCCTCGACCGGCTGCAGGCGATCGTGCGCGACCTGCTCACCCTCGAACGGCTGGACCACGGCCAGCGCGGCGAGCAGCACCGGCTCGATCTGGCCGAGGTCGTGGCCGCGGAGCTGCGGAACCGTCGTCACCCGACCAGGCGGGTCGAATCCGCCCTCCAGCCGGGGGTGTTCGTGCTCGGCGACAGGGTGGGTCTCGCCCGCCTGCTGACCAACCTCCTCGACAACGCCGAACGGCACGCGCGGACGATGATCACCGTGTCCGTACGGCACGAGCGCGGCGGCGGCTTCGGCGATCGCTACCCGCGGGGCGCGGCGGTGATGGAAGTCGTCGACGACGGGCCGGGCATCGAACGGGACAAGCGCGAGATGGTGTTCGACCGGTTCACCCGGTTGGACTCGGCTCGCAGCAGGGACGCCGGGGGCGCGGGGCTGGGGCTGCCGATCGCCAGGCAGATCGCGGAGACCCACGGAGGCAGCCTGACGATCGAGGACAGCCCCGTCGGCGCCCGCTTCGTCCTGTGCCTCCCGTCCGCTCCCGCCGAAGCGACGGCGGCACCGGCCGACGACACCCTGTCTTCCTGAACCGGCCCCCCGGCAGAGAGGCCGTCCACCAAAATCTCGTTGACGGAGTGAGCGCTCACTCCGTAGCGTCGGAGGCATGACAGAATCCGTTCCCCGCCGGCGGGCGCCGGCGATGAGCCCAGAACAGCGCAGGGCGATGATCGTCGCCGCGGCGCTGCCACTGGTCGCCGAGCACGGCGCCGCCGTCACCACAGGTCAGATCGCCCGGGCCGCCGGCATCGGTGAGGGCACCGTCTTCCGGGCCTTCGGCGACAAGGACGAACTGCTCGACGCGTGCATGGCCGAGGCGATGAACCCCGATCACGTGCTGCGCGAGCTGGCCTCCATCTCCCTCGACGAACCACTCGCCGACCGGCTCACGCAGGCGGCCGAGGCCCTGCGCGCCCACCTGGGACGCATGGGGACCGTGATCGGAGCACTGCACGGCACCGGTCACCGCCGCGGGCGAAGCCTCGGCGACCGGCAGGCCCCCGGAGACCGGCCTCCTCCCGGAGCCCGCGAGACCTCGATGAGGGCGACCCACGAGGCGCTCGTCGAGCTGATCGAACCCGATCGGGCGGCGCTGCGCCTGGAGCCGGAGAGGATCGCCTCGGTCTTCCTGGGGATGCTCTTCACCCGCCTTCACTTCGCGTCCGGCGGCGTGGACCCGTCCCCGGAGGAGCTCGTCGACATCCTCCTCCACGGCAGCCTCAGAGATCAGGAGAGCCCGGCATGACCATCACGCTGAACCACACCATCGTCCCCGCCGCCGACAACCGCGAGGCGGCCCGGTTCTTCGCCTCGATCATGGGTCTGGCGGAGCTCCCGCCCGCCGGCCGGAACGGCCACTTCGCGCCCGTACGGGTGAACGAGACGCTGACCCTCGACTTCATGACCGTGGAGAACCCGGCCGGCGTGCATCTGGCGTTCGACGTGGATCCGGCCACGTTCGACCAGATCCTGGAACGCCTGCGGGAGGCCGGGGTGCCCTACGGAAGCGATCCGGCACACCCCGACAACGGCCGTATCGATCATCCGCTGTGCCCGCGCGGGCTGTTCTTCGTCGACGCGGCGCGCAACCTCTACGAGGTCATGTCCCCCGCGTGACCGGTCCACCTGAGAACCCAGTTGTCTTCAAGAGATCTTCAAGCCGCGCCTGGGACCTTCGGTGAGCACATTCCTCACGGAAAGGTCTCATCCGAGATGAACGACTTCGACAAGGCCCTCCGCCCGCTGGACGACAGCCAGCTGGAGGCCGTCACCGGCGGGCTGCCCTGGAACTACGACTGGATGAACTACGACTGGCGTGACGCCGTCATCGAGGCCCTGCCGTAACCAGTCGCCACAGCCGCACAGACGCCCGGAGGCCGGTCTCTCGAGACCGGCCTCCGGTGCGTTCCGGGCCGTGCGTCATGGACGTGTGGCCGCGACCATGGACGTCTTCGCGTGCGGCCCGCCGTACCAGAAGCGCCAGCCGAGGTCGTACACGTGGACGTCGGCGGCCCCGCACTCGCGGAGCACGTCGGCGTAGCGGCCGGCGTTCCTGAAGTCGGCCACGCGCAGCCTGCCGCCCGGCTTCAGCACACGCAACGCCTCGCGTACGGCGTCGGCGCGCCCTTCGGCGTCGACGATGTTGTGCACGGCGAGGCTCGACACCACCAGGTCGAACGTGGCGTCGGGGAAGGGCAGGCCCCGCATGTCGGCGGTGACCAGCGCGACCCGGTCGGCGACGCCCTCGGCGCGGGCGTTGGCCAGGGTGGCCTCGCCGCTGTTGCCCGACTGGTCGTGCGTCCACAGGTCGACGCCGGTCGCGTCGCCGCCGGGAACCCGCGCCGCCGCCTTGAGCAGGACGAGCCCGCGGCCGCAGCCCATGTCGAGGACGCGTTCGCTTCCGGTCAGGCCGAGCCGGTCGAGCTCCGCGTCCCAGACGCGGAACTTGCCGCGCAGGGTGGTGTGCGCGAACAGCGCCGCGCCGATGATCATCATGCCGCCGCCGATCAGCAGCACCACCGCGGGGACGGCCCACCCGACGGCGAAGAGCACGGCGGCCAGCGCGGTCTCCGCGACTCCGCCCAGCGCCAGCCCGGTCAGCACCGCCGGGGCGTCGACACCGTACTTCCCATGCGAGTTCCCACGCGGCTCCACCACGATCACTTTCTACCTTCGGCCGTCCCCCTCGTACAGACCGAAGATCCTGGCGGCGTTGTCGTGACAGACGGCGCGCAGCCACCCGTCGCCGAGGTCCAGGCCGGCCAGGGCCGCCAGCGCCTCCGCGTACGGGTAGGGGATGTTGGGGAAGTCGGTCCCGAGCAGGACGCGGTCCTGAAGCTCCGGCAGCAGCGGGACGGCCTCCCGGGGGAAGGGCGCGGTCTCCTCGGTGAAGCGGGTGAAGACCATCGTGGTGTCCAGGCGGACCGCCGGATGACGCAGCGCCAGGGCGAGGAACTCGGCGTACTCGGGAGCGCCCATGTGGGCGATCACGAGCGGCAGCCGGGGATACCGCGTGAGCAGGGCCGCGATCGGCTCCGGCCCGGTGTGCGGTCCGGGGACCGGGCCCGACCCGCAGTGCGTCACCACCGGGATGCCGTGGTCCTCCAGCAGCCCCCAGACCTCGTCGAGCAGCGGGTCGTTCGGGTCGTACCCGCCGACCTGGAGGTGTGCCTTGAACACCCGGGCGCCCGCCTCGATCGCCCGCGCGGCGTACCGCGCCGCGCCGGGTTCGGGGAAGAACGTCGCCGTGTGCAGGCAGCCGGGCACCCGGGCGGCGAAGCCGGCGGCCCAGTCGTTCAGCCACTCCGCCATGCCGGGCTTGTGGGGATAGAGCATGGAGGTGAACGCCCGCACGCCGAAGGCCCTGAGCCGTTCGACGCGGTCGTCCTCCGGCAGCCGATACGTGATCGGCCAGGTCCGGCCGACCAGCGGCCCGGCGCAGTCGAAGTGCGCCCACACCTTCGTCAGGACGCGTTCCGGCATGAAATGGGTGTGGACGTCGATCAGACCGGGCAGGCCCAGCCTCCGCCAGAACGCGTTGACGTGTCGAATGTCGTCGTCGGCGGCAAGTGTCTCGTCCGGCATGGCCTCACACGCTACCTGCCGCCGCTGCCCGGTAGCGCTCGGCGAGCGCGCACAGGTGGGCGCGTAGTTCGGGCGGGTCGAGCACGGTGAAGGGCACGTCGAGCGCGGTGATGAAGGCCGTCAGGGTGGGGAGCGAGTCGCCGCCGGTCTCCAGCACGCAGGCGTCCGCGCCGTCGGCGCGCAGCAGGCCGGCCGCGGCGGTGAGCCTCGCGCCCATGACCTCGACGGGCGCGTGCAGCCGTACGACGGCCCGGTGCCTCCAGGCGGCCGAGC
Organism: Microbispora sp. GKU 823; assembly: GCF_002027145.1. NCBI lineage: Bacteria > Bacillati > Actinomycetota > Actinomycetes > Streptosporangiales > Streptosporangiaceae > Microbispora > Microbispora sp. GKU 823. The sequence goes on from NZ_MWJN01000004.1 coordinate 132,609, forward strand.
CCGTCCCGCGTACGACGTGGGCGGCGGCGTCGCCCTCGGGTGGTTCGCGCGGGGTGAAGCGGGGGCCGTTCGGGGTGCGCAGCCGCACGCGGTCGGCGCGGAAGGTCCGCCAGTCACCGCGGTCGACGTCCCAGGCCAGCAGATACCAGCGCCGCCCGGTGAACACGAGCCGGTGCGGCTCGGCCGTCCGGCGCCCCTCGTCGCCCCGGTGGTCCAGGTAGTCGAAGCGCAGGGTCTCGCGGTCGCGGACGGCCGCGGCGATCGAGGTCAGGGTGTCGGGATCCACGGTGGGGCCGTGGCCCGGCACCGCGACCGTGGCGGCGCGTACGGCCTCGATCCGGTGGCGCAGCCGGGACGGCAGCATGCGCTGGAGCTTGGTGAGCGCGCGCAGCGAGGTCTCCTCGATGCCGGTCACGGTGCTGCCCGCGGCGGCCTGCAGGCTGACGACCACCGCGACGACCTCCTCGTCGTCAAGCAGCAGCGGAGGCAGGGCGGACCCGGCGCCCAGCCGGTATCCGCCGGCTGGGCCGGTGACCGAGTCGATCTCGTAGCCCATGATGCGCAGCCGCTCGACGTCGTTGCGCACGGTCCTGGTGGTCACGCCGAGCCGGTCCGCCAGGTCGGCGCCCGACCAGCCGGGCCGCGCCTGGAGCAGAGCCAGCAACCGCAGCAGCCGTACGGAGGTTTCCAGCATGGCCACAGTCTCCCGCGCATTGCGGAACCGTACGTTCCTCAACGGCTTCTAGCGTTCACATCAGACGAAGGGAGCACGCATGTTGCGCGGAATGACGACCGTGAGTTTCTGGGCGGACGACGTCGAGCAGGCGAAGAGGTGGTACGCGGAGCTGCTCGGCGTGGAGGCGTACTTCGAGCGCCGGGGGCCGGACGGGCGGCTCGCCTACGCCGAGTTCCGCCTCGGCGATCACCAGCACGAACTGGGACTGATCGACCGCCGCTACGCGCCGCACGAGGTGGGCGGGCCGGGCGGGGCCGTCCTCTACTGGCACGTGGACGACGTGGCGGCGAGCCTGGACAGGTTGCTGGCGATGGGCGCCACGCAGCACGAGGCGCCGACGGAGCGCGGCCCCGGGTTCGTCACCGCCTCGGTCGCCGACCCGTTCGGCAACATCCTGGGGATCATGTACAACGCCCACTACCTGGAGGCCCTCCAGGCCCCACGGGCCTGAACGGCTACCCGAGGCCGGCGTACTGGCGGGGGCGCAGGGCCTGGGCGCGCAGCGCGGCGAGCGCGGCGCGCGTCCGGCGGCCGTGAGCCGCCACGGCACGGGGCTCGCGGCACGCCTCACGGGCTCCCCGGCTCGCGCGCCCGGGTGCCCGGGTGGCGGTCTCGGGCGCTGAACCTGCCGTCTCGGGCGCTGAACCTGCCGCCTCCGGCTCGTCGTCCGCGGTCTCCAGGCCGAGGGCCTCGAGGCGGTGCCGGAGCCGGGCGAGCGGGCCGGTGAGGTCGGCGCCGTCGACACGGCCGCCGTCCGTGGCGCGCCAGCCCTCGCCGTTGACCACCTCGGCGACCCGGTCGCGCAGGTCGCCATCCCGCACCACGTCGCCGTCCACCAGGATCATCAGCGCCGACTCGCGGATGGAGACCTCGAAGTCGTGCTCCCCGGGGGCGGGGACGAGCAGCGTGGGCGTGGCCGCCTCCCACATGGCGGCGCGGTCGTCCAGCAGGTTCCTGCCCGTGGTGGTGAGCACCAGCCTCCGGCCGCTGCGCCGCAGCGCCCCGAGATCGTGTACGGCGATCTGCCGCAGCTCGGTGAGAGCGGGCACGTCGGCCTCGCCGCGTACGACCCCGGACCTGGCCCGATTGCCCCAGCCGAACCGGTCGGCCGCCTCGGCGGCCACGGCACGCCCGACGTTGAGCCGCTCGGTGAGGCGGACGCCGGTGCGGGCCAGGCCGAGCAGCCAGCGCAGCGGTTCCAGGTGCGGCTCGTCCGGAGCCGAGATGGGGGCGTGCAGCCGCACCTCGAACGGCTGGGCGAGCTCGCGGCGGGCGGTGCCGCGGCCGAGCACCCAGCGGTTCAGCCGCTCGCCGTGGACCCGGTGCAGCCAGCAGTCGCCGCCCAGCTCGGCGCGGGGCGAGGTGAGCCAGCGGCGGGTCAGCTCCTCGCGGTCCACCGGGTCACCGGTGACGATGGCCAGCTCCAGGGCGGCCGCGCAGGCGACGTGCGCCCCGAGCTCCTCCGGCCCCATGATCGAGCTCCACGACAGCTCGGCGATGTCCGGGGGCAGCACCCCGGTGGCCTCCAGCTCGCGGTGGTAGGCCGCGGCTCCGGCCTCCTCGCCTTCCCTGGCGTACGTCAGCAGGATCCGGGCGGTGGCCGGGGAGTCGCACAGGGCCGCGTAACGCTCCATGCCCGCGAGCCTGAGCAGCCGGCCGAGGGCGCCGGCGATGGTCGCCTGGTCGCCCGGAACCTTGATCGGCAGCGTGTACCAGAGGAACTCGCACACGTCGAACTGGCTGATGGTCTCCAGCGCCTCGCCGCCGGCGAGCCACTCGACCGCGACGCGGGCGGGCTCGGCGATGTCCGGCTCGGAGCGCTCCAGTTGGGCGAGGAGCGCGGCGACGTCAGGTGCGGGCATGACCCGCAGTCTGCCGTATCGACCCCATCGTTGACGACGACCCGGCATCACTCGCGACCACCCCCCCTCTGGGTGCACCCTAGGGCGCACGGTACGCGCCCAACGATACGGGGGTGTCAGATCCACGAGTTGAACAGCATCCTCGCGTGCCAGGAGTCGTACGGGATGGACTCGGCGGCGATCACGGGGTAGAGCCAGCCGAAGTTGACCAGAGCCAGGAGCACGAACGCGCCGACCACGGCCGTGCCGACCACACGCCGGTTGGGCCGGGCCGGATCCTCCCTGCCGATGATCAGCCCGCAGGCCAGCACGAGCGCCAGGATCATGAACGGCACCATCGGCATCGCGTAGAACATGAACATCGTCCGGTTGTTCGCGATGGCGAAGTAGAACCACGGCAGCCACCCGGCGGCGTAGCCGAGCAGCACCGCGCCCCCCCGCCAGTCGCGGGTCGCGACGTACCACGCGATCATGCCGATCAGCGCGAGCAGACCGGCGTACCAGATGACTGGCGTCCCGGTGCCGAGGACCGCCCAGGAGCACGAGGCGGCGCCGCAGTTCTTCGGCGACTCGTAGAAGAACGCCACCGGGCGCAGCAGCAGCGGCCACTGCCACGGCTCGGACTGGTAGGGATGGCTCGCCTCCAGGCCCTTGTGGAAGCCGAACACCTGCTCCTGGTAGTCGAACCACGACCGGAGCGAGTCGATGACGAAGTAGACCGGGCCGTTCGAGGTGGCCTGGTCCCAGTTGCGGCCGTACCCCTTGTCGGTGACGAACCACCCCGTGAACGACACGACGTAGGTGACGACCGGGACGACCGCCATCCACACCGCGGCGAGCGGCAGGTCGCGGCGCGCGACCACGCCATACGGCCGGGGCGTGCCGACGGCCCGCCGGGCGCCCGCGTCCCACAGCAGCGTCATGATCGCGAAGGCGGCGATGTAGAAGCCGCCGGTCCACTTGGTGGCCAGGGCCAGGCCGAGGCACAGCCCGGCGGCCAGGCGCCAGGGCCGCAGGCCCAGTCGCGGCCCGTCCGCGGGCGACCCCGCCTCGTGCCAATCGGCGAGCCGGCTGCGGGACCAGTCCCGGTCGGCCACGAGGCAGGCGAACCCGGCGAGCACCCAGAACATCAGGAAGATGTCCAGCAGCGCCGTACGGGACAGCACGAAGTGGAGGGCGTCGAGGGACAGCAGCACGCCCGCCGCGCAGCCGAGCAGCGTCGAGCGGGTCATCCTGCGGGCCGTGCGGGCGAGGATCAGGATGGAAAGCGTGCCGAGCAGCGCGGCGGTGAAACGCCAGCCGAAGGGGTTCGCTCCGAAGATCATCTCGCCGAGGCCGATCAGCCACTTGCCGACCGGCGGATGCACGACGTAGGAGGCGCACTCGCTCACCGAGCCGCACTGCTTGAAGATGTTCTCGTTGCCGGCGAGCAGGAGCTTGTCCGCGCCGTCCACGAACTGCCGCTCGACGCCGTACTTGACGGTGGCGAAGGCGTCCTTGGCGTAGTAGGTCTCGTCGAAGACGACCGCGTGCGGCGTGCCCAGCCGGTAGAACCGGAGGAACCCGCCGAAGAGGGCGACCAGGATGGGGCCGAGCCAGCCCCACATGGCGCTGCCGGGCATGGGCGGCACGAGCCGGTCGCGCAGGGAAACCGCGGGAGCGTTGTCCTGTGGTCCCTCTTCCGGCTGCTCGAACGCCTTGTGAGAATAGTCGGTCACGGCCACGCCGACAGATTACTGGTGAGTCCCCGCCGAGGACACGGCTCGCGCGTGGATTGGGTCATCCGGCCGTTCGTGAATGAATGTTTCACGCCCGCCATAGGGTGGACGCGTGCTCGTTCTCGCCGCAGCCCCGATCGGCCAGCCCAAAGACGCGTCCCCACGGCTGCGCGAGGTGCTCGCCGCGGCCGACGTGATCGCCGCGGAGGACACCCGCCGGCTGCGGCGGCTCGCGGCCGACCTGGAGATCGCCATCGGGGGCCGCGTGGTGTCCTACTACGACGCCAACGAGAGCGCGCGGGCGGCCGAGTTGCTGGAGGCGCTGCGCGAGGGCCGCACCGTCGTCGTGATCACCGATGCGGGGATGCCGGGCGTCTCCGATCCCGGCTATCGGCTCACCCGCCTCGCGGTCGAGGCGGGCCTTCCCGTGACGGCGCTGCCCGGCCCGTCGGCGGTGACGACCGCCCTCGCCGTCTCCGGCCTGCCGAGCGACCGGTTCTGCTTCGAGGGGTTCCCGCCGCGCAAGCCGGGGGAGCGGGCCAGGCGGCTGGCGGCGCTGGCGGCCGAGGATCGCACGATGGTCTTCTTCGAGGCGCCGCACCGCCTGCACGCGACCTTGGCGGCGATGGCGGAGGCCTTCGGCGCGCAGCGGCCCGCCGCCGTCTGCCGGGAGCTCACCAAGACCTACGAGGAGGTGCGCCGCGGCGGCCTCGGCGAGCTGGCCGAATGGGCCGCGGGCGAGGTCAGGGGCGAGATCACGCTGGTGGTGGCGGGACGGACCGCCGAGGAGGCCGCGCCGGGCATCGAGGAACTGGTCGAGGAGGTGGCCAGGCGCGAGGGCGCGGGCGTGCCGCGCAAGCAGGCCATCGCCGAGGTGGCCAAGTCGGCCGGTGTCTCCAAGCGCGAGCTCTACAACGCCGTCCACGGCGCCTGACCTCCGGGCAGGGGCCGGGCACCGCGCGGCGGGTCAGCGGAGCGAGGAGCGGCGCCGCGAGGACAGGCGCAGTGACGCCTGGCGCAGTGACGACAGCCGCAGTGAGGACGTGCGCAGTGAGGACGGGCGCGGCGACGACAGCCGCGGCGAGGGGCGGCCCAGCAGGCCGGCGGCGGTGATGCCGGCGGCGAGGCAGGCGAGCGGCACCGCGGGCAGCAGGTAGCGGTAGTCGAACTCGGCCGTCGCCGCCGGGGCCAGGATCAGCCCCACCGCTCCCAGCCAGGGCAGCAGCCCGGGTCCGCCGAGGTCGCGCCAGCGCCGCGCCACGCCGTACAGGCCGAACAGCAGCAGCAGGCCCAGCACGAGGCCCGGCAGCCGTACGACCTTCTGGTAGCCGATCATGATGTCCGACCACGGCGAGACCACGTGCGTGGCGGCCGGGCCGTTCTCGTACGCCTCGGCGTCCTTGTCCGTGGTGCTGTGGTAGGAGCTCCACTTGGGCAGCTTGCGGGTGTACTCGTTGTCGAACTCGTACTGCAGGAAGGTCTTGGCGTCCGGGAACCGCGGGCGGCCCCACTGGAAGGCGCGGAAGAAGTCCTTGGCCACCGCGGCGAGGTAGTCGCCCGGCTGGGACAGGATCGCCCTCTTCGCGAACGCGCTCGCGTTCGCGTTGATCTCCGGGGTGAACTTCATGCCCGAGCCGAAGACGTGGAGCTGGTTCTGGTCGTCCCACCACAGGTACGCCTGCGCGGACAGGCCGCGGTCCTTGGGCGGGACGTTGATGCACAGCAGCGCCAGCTCCAGCTCGCGGCGCTCGTCGATGTTCATCTTGTGGCAGTCGGCGAACAGCGACGTCCTCATGTAGAGGATCACCCCGTCGCTGTTGGTCATCGCGAACTGGCCGTTCACCGCCTTGAACCAGCCCATGTACGCGAGCACGGGCAGCGCGCACGCGGCGACCATGGCGGCGATCGGCTTCCAGCCCGCCCGCTTGATCACCAGGTAGGCCACGACCAGGGCGAGGATGGGCAGGCCGATGCTCCGGGTCAGCGCCGTCAGCGCGAGCAGCAGCCCGACCACGGTCCCGCCCCGCCAGGTCATCCGATCCCGCCACAGCACGAGCGTCACCACGCCCACGACGAGCAGGATGAACATGGTGTCCGACATGACCAGCTGTTCGAGCTGGATCTGGTAGGCGTCGAACATCACGGGGACGGCGGCCAGCGTCGCCCCCCAGCCTGGCATCCCAAATCTTCTGGTCAGCAGCGCGTAGATAAGGAACGCCGCCGCCAGGCCCATGAGGTGCTGGGTCAACACCACGAGCGAGAAACTGTGGAACGGCTTGAGCAGCAGCAGCCAGAAGCTGTAGCCGTCCGGGCGGATCGGGTGCGGACGCGGGCGCAGCGCCACCGACACGTAGTCGTAGGAGTCGTTGAACCACATGGCCGGGCCGAAGCCCAGCATCGTGACGATCCGCAGCACGAAGGCGACGCCGAGCGCGGCCGCGAAGACCCGGTGCCGGCGCAGCAGGGCGAGCGGACGGGCCCAGCCACCGACCGGGGCGGCGTTCACCGACGGAGGATCCGCGATCGCGACCATCAAAGTCGCGCGGATTCGACCGCCTGCTCCATCCGGCGGGTGAGTCCGCGCTTCCTCCCCTCGAGTTTCGCCGGTGCCTGCCAATGGACACCCGCGGGCGTGTGGTGAAGGAAAACCGCGCCACCCGGGCGGAGTTCCGGCACGTGACCTGCGGGCATACCGCGCACGCCGGCGTGGCCGGCGAGCTGGTAATTCTCCGGGCCGGGCTCGTCCTCTGCGTCGCCGCTCGGCCGGCGACGCGGGAGTCCCGCCGCTCCAGCGGTGGGTGGAGTCACGGTTACAGAATGCCAGCCGTTTCGCGGACTTGACTCGGACGCTACTGGGAAGCGGGCATCATTGGTGTCCTGCCGTCATATGCGAGGAGTTGCGACGTGGAACTTACCGTTGTCATGCCATGCCTCAATGAGGCCGAGACCGTTGAGATCTGTGTTCGCAAGGCACTCACCTGCATGCGTGAGAACGGAATCGACGGCGAGGTGGTCATCGCCGACAACGGCAGCACCGACGGCTCGCAACAGCTTGCCCGTGACGCGGGCGCCCGGGTTGTCCATATTGACGAGAAGGGCTACGGCAACGCCCTGATCGGCGGCATCCGTGCCGCCCGCGGCAAGTACGTCATCATGGGCGACGCCGACGACTCCTACGACTTCACCAACCTGATGCCCTTCGTCGAGCAGCTCCGGGACGGCGCCGAGCTGGTCATGGGCAACCGGTTCCGCGGTGGCATCGCCCCGGGCGCCATGCCCCCGCTCCACCGCTACCTGGGCAACCCGGTCCTGTCGTTCATCGGCCGGCTGTTCTTCCCCAGCGAGATCGGCGACTTCCACTGCGGACTGCGCGGCTTCCGCCGCGACTCGATCCTGCGGCTGGGGCTCCAGACCGGTGGCATGGAGTTCGCCTCCGAGATGGTCGTGAAGGCGACCCTCCAGGGGCTCGACGTCCGCGAGGTGCCCACCACCCTGTCGCCCGACGGCCGCTCCCGCCCGCCGCACCTGCGCTCCTGGCGGGACGGCTGGCGCCACCTGCGTTTCCTGATGCTCTACAGCCCGCGCTGGCTGTTCTTCATCCCGGGCCTGGTGCTGATGAGCCTCGGCCTCATCGCCGGGGCCGCGCTGTCGTTCGGCCCGGTCTACATCGGCAAGCTCGCCTTCGACGTCGACACACTGGTCGGCGCGTCCGCGATGGTGGTCATCGGCTTCCAGGCCGTGCTGTTCGCGTTGTTCACCAAGGTGTACGCGGCCGAGGAGGGCTTCCTCCCCGAGGACCGCCGCATCCGCAGGCTGGTGGACGTCGTCACGCTGGAGAAGGGCCTGCTCGCGGGTGGCGCCCTGGCCGTCGCCGGTCTCGTCGGCCTGGTGGCCTCGCTCGCCCACTGGGGCGGCCGCGGCTTCGGCGAGCTGATCCCGGCCGAGTCGCTGCGCCTCGTCGTGCCGTCGGCGACCGCGTTCGTCATGAGCTTCCAGACGATCTTCGCATCGCTGTTCATCAGCATCCTCGGCATCCGCCGTACGCGGGAGAACCCGGTCGACATCGCGGCGTCCGCCGCCGAGGAGGCCGCCGAGGCCGTCAGCCGCGAGTCCGTGGCCTGACGCCACCGGCGTTTTAACCCGGGGAGTCATCTCCCCGGGGCCGATAGGATTCGCACATGGCGGCTACAGGAACGACTGCATCCGGGGAGTCGGCGTTCTACGTGACGACGCCGATCTACTACGTCAACGACGCCCCGCACCTGGGCCACGCCTACACGACCGTCGCGGGCGACGTGCTCACCCGCTGGCACCGCCAGCGCGGCGAGAAGGTGTGGTACCTCACGGGCACGGACGAGCACGGTCAGAAGATCATGCGCACGGCCGAGGCGAACGGCGTGTCGCCCCAAGAGTGGTGCGACAAGCTCGTCGAGGACGCCTGGAAGCCGCTCTGGGAGCACCTCCAGATCGCCAACGACGACTTCATCCGCACCACCGAGCCGCGCCACACCGACCGCGTCCAGGAGTTCGTGCAGGACCTGTACGACAAGGGCGAGATCTACAAGGGCGGTTACGAGGGGCCCTACTGCGTCGGCTGTGAGGAGTACAAGTCGCCCGGCGATCTGCTGGAGGGCGACCTGTGCCCGATCCACAAGCGCCCGGTGGAGTGGCTGAAGGAGGAGAACTACTTCTTCAGGCTCTCGGCGTACGGCCCTCGCCTGCTGGAGTTCTACGAGCGCAACCCCGACTTCGTCCAGCCCGCCTCGGCGCGCAACGAGGTCGTGCAGTTCGTGAAGCAGGGCCTGCAGGACCTGTCGATCTCGCGGTCGACCTTCGACTGGGGAGTCCCGATCCCCTGGGACCCCAAGCACGTCATCTACGTCTGGATCGACGCGCTGCTCAACTACGCCACGGCCGTCGGCTACGGCTCCGACCAGGCGAAGTTCGACGCCACCTGGCCGGCGAACGTGCACCTGGTCGGCAAGGACATCCTCCGGTTCCACGCGATCATCTGGCCCGCCATGCTCATGGCGAACGGCCTGCCGCTGCCGGGACGCGTGTTCGCCAACGGCTGGCTCATGGTCGGCGGCGAGAAGATGAGCAAGTCCAACCTCACCGGCATCTCGCCCCGCGACCTGACGAGCCACTTCGGCGTGGACGCCTACCGCTACTACTTCCTGCGGGCGATCCCGTTCGGCCAGGACGGCTCGTTCTCCTGGGAGGACTTCTCCGCCCGCTACACCTCCGAGCTCGCCAACGACTTCGGCAACCTGGCGTCCCGGGTCGCGGCGATGATCGGCAAGTACTTCGACGGTGTCCTGCCGGAGGCCACCGACGCGGGCCCGGCCGAGCAGGCGATCGCGGACGGTCTCGCGGCGGCGGCGGCCCAGGCGGACACCATGATCGGTGACAACCTGGACTTCGCCGGCGGCATCGGCGCCATCTTCGACTTCGTCAAGCAGGTCAACGGCTACCTGAGCGACCAGGCGCCGTGGAAGGTGGCCAAGGACGACTCGCCCGAGGGCCAGGCGCGGCTCGCGACGATCCTCTACACGGCGGCCGAGTCGCTGCGCGCGATCGCGGTCCTGCTCCACCCGATCATGCCGGCCACGAGCGCGAAGCTGTGGGCGTCCCTCGGGGCGGAGCCGCACCTGGGCGCGCTCGCCGACCAGCGGGTCGCCGACGTCGCCACCTGGGGCAAGCTGCCCGCCGGGGCGCAGGTCGTCAAGGGCGAGATCCTCTTCCCGCGGCTGGAGAACGCCTGACCATGTCGCGTGAGCGTCCCGCGCCGCCCGAGGCGCTGCCGGCGGAGGTGTTCGACAGCCACTGCCACCTGGACATCATGGTCGGCAACCGGCAGGCGTCCTCGGGCGATCCGGTCGCGCTGGCGGCCCAGGCGGCCGGGGCGAGCGTCGAGTCGATCCTCGCCGAGGCGAAGTCGGTCGGCGTGACGCGCCTGGTGACGGTCGGATACGACCTGCCGTCCTCGCGGTGGAACGCCGAGGTGGCCGGCGAGCACCGGGACGTCTACGCGGCCGTGGCCATCCACCCGAACGAGGCGCACGCCTCCACGCCCGAGGTCCTCGCCGAGATCGAGGACCTCGCGCGGCGGCCGCACGTGCGGGCGGTGGGGGAGACCGGACTCGACTACTTCCGCGACTGGGCGTCGAAGGACGACCAGCACGCCAGCTTCCGTGCGCACATCGAGATCGCCAAGCGGACCGGCAAGGCCCTGGTCATCCACGACCGCGATGCGCACGACGACGTGCTCGCCGTGCTCGCCGACCAGGGCGCCCCCGACGTGGTGGTCTTCCACAGCTTCTCGGGCGACGCCGAGATGGCCAAGCGGTGTGCGGACGCCGGTTACTTCATGTCGTTCTCCGGCCCGGTGACGTACAAGAACGCCGGGTATCTGCGCGAGGCGGCGGCGGTGGCGCCGCCCGAGCTGATGCTGGTCGAGACCGACGCGCCCTACCTGCCGCCGACGCCGCACCGGGGCAAGCCCAACGCGCCCTACCTGATCCCGCTCACGCTCCGCTGCCTCGCGGAGGTCAAGGGCATGGACGTCACCGACCTCGCCGCCCGGATCTCGGCCAACGGCGAGACCGTCTTCGGCGCCTGGTAGAGCGGGAGACACTGGAGGCATGAGTCTGCTCGGGCCGGTCGAAGTGCGTGCGCTCGCGGAGAAGCTGAACATCCGGCCGACGAAGAAGCTGGGGCAGAACTTCGTGATCGACGGCGGCACCGTCCGCCGGATCGTCCGGCTCGCCGAGGTCGCACCGCACGACGTGGCGATCGAGGTCGGGCCGGGGCTCGGCTCGCTCACCCTCGCCCTGCTCCCGGAGGTCGCCGAGGTCGTCGCCGTGGAGATCGACCCGGTGCTGGCGGAGCAGTTGCCGCTGACGGTCGCGGAGCGGGCTCCCGAGGTGGCCGGCCGGCTGACCGTGGTGCGCGCCGACGCGCTCAAGGTCGGGCCCGCCGAGCTCGGGACCGAGCCGACCGCGCTGGTGGCCAACCTGCCGTACAACGTGTCCGTGCCGGTCGTGCTGCACCTGCTGGAGGTGCTGCCGTCGCTGCGGCGCGGGCTGGTGATGGTGCAGTCGGAGGTCGCCGACCGGCTCGCTGCAGCGCCGGGCTCGCGCATCTACGGCGTTCCCTCGGTGAAGGCCGCCTGGTATGCCGACGTGCGCCGGGTCGGTCCGGTCGGGCGCAACGTCTTCTGGCCCGCGCCGAACGTCGACTCCGGCCTGGTCTCGCTCGTGCGGCGGGAGCCGCCGGCGACGACGGCGACCCGCGAGGAGGTGTTCGCCGCCGTCGACGCGGCCTTCGCCCAGCGCCGCAAGACGCTGCGCGCCGCGCTCGCCTCCTGGGCCGGCACGCCGGCCGCCGCCGAGAAGGCCCTGCTCGGTGCCGGGATCGACCCCTCGGCGCGGGGGGGAGCAGCTGAGGATCGAGGACTTCGCCCGCATCGCCGAACAGCGGGCCGCGGCGGCGACGCGCTAGGTCTGGTCAGATCGGCCGGCGGCCGAGGTAGGCCGGCAGCACGGCCACATCGTCGGCGGCGGCGCCGGTCGGGTTAGACACACCTGACCTAATTGGATCATTACGGACATGCATCGGCTCTTGCGGCCGATCTGGGAGCACGACGACGATCTCCGGTACTTGTGGCACTTTTCTCCGGAGGACTCATGCCCCTCACGCGTTCCGCCGTCCTTGCCGCCGGTCTGGCCGGCGCTCTCGCCGCCGCGGTCGCAGGCGTCGCCGCCCCGCCCGCGACCGCGCAGGCCGGTGCCTACGCCGACACGGCGACGGCGACCGTGTTCGCCCCCAACCCCGTGCAGCAGCTCGGCCTGCAGGATCTCGCCGACGCCAAGGACGCCGACCTGCCCGAGTTCGGGCCCGCGTACACGAAGGTCACGCTGACCGACCTCGACGGCTCCGGCACGCTCACCGGCCGGTACGTCCGGGTGAAGAGCTCGACCGGCGCCGCCGCCAAGGCCGTGGGCGGCGCCTTCCCGGCCTACCACCGTGACGTGGACCAGTTCGAGCAGGTCATGGGCTATCACTGGGTGACCACCGCCCAGCACTACATCCAGTCGCTCGGCTTCGGCAGCACGCTGCGGCCGGTGAACCAGCGGCAGATCGAGTTGCGCATCAACCAGTACGGCGGCGACAACTCCTTCTTCCGCGATGACAAGGCCAACATCTCTCTCGGCAAGGGCGGCGTCGACGACGGCGAGGACGCCGAGGTGATCGTCCACGAGTACGGCCACAGCGTCCAGGACGGACAGGTGCCCGGGTTCGGCACCACCCTGGAGTCCGGCGCGATCGGCGAGGCCTTCGGCGACTACCTGGCCGTGGCCGTGAGCAGCTGGGCGACCGGGGTTCCGGCCAGGACCGACGAGGCGTGCGTCGCCGACTGGGACTCGGTGAGCTACACGTCCGCTCCGCACTGCCTGCGCCGCCTGGACGGGACCAAGCACTACCCCGAGGACGTCAGGGGCGAGGTCCACGCCGACGGCGAGATCTGGTCCCGCGCCCTGTGGGACATCCGCCGTGCGCTCGGCGACCGCAAGGCGAGCACGCTGATCATCGAGGCGCAGTTCGACTTCGCTCCCGACACCACGTTCAAGGCGGCGGCCGAGGCGACCGTCGCCGCGGCCCGGCGTCTGTACGGTACAAGCGCGGCGAGCGCCGCCACCAAGGCGTTCGCCGACCGCGGCATCCTCTGAGCGCCGTGCCCCGCCCGGCCGGACACTTCGGGCGGGGGCGCACCCCCGGGCACGCTCTCGCCCGGGGGTGCGGGGCGCTCTGACGGAGCAACTTTGACGTGATCAACAGCCGTCCCGTTCCATCGGATTAGTGTGATTTAGGTCACATTGAGCCTCTGAATGGATCAGTGACGCTCGGTGACGTGTCTGCGACGGCGGCATCTGTGATCAGCGAAAACGTGATGGTGCTCAGAGGGATTCGGGCGGCGACGAAGGTCGCGATCTTGACCGGCTGATCAGACTGAAACGACTTAAGGCGGTCACAAGACGCAAATCCTTAGATAGCTTCTTACTCGTCCTTTACTGACGGATGGGGCGCAAGTGGCGCCCGACGATCAGACCAGGGAGTAGTAAGTTGAAGCGCACCCTCACCCTCGGCGGCATCGCGGTCGGCATGCTGGCCGCCGCCGCTGTCGCCACCCCCGCCGCGCAGGCCGCCTCCGACGTCGCCCCGCCGGTGAACCTGGCCAACACGAACTTCGCCGCCAAGCAGGTGGCGGCGTTCTGGTACGGCCAGAACAAGGCCAACCTCGTCAACGCGACGCCGTACAACGTCGAGACCACGCTGCCCACCAAGCACGTCTCGACCGGTGGCGCCTCCGCGGACAGCAAGGCCGGCGTCGTCGGCTCCAGCGGTGACAAGAAGGCCACCAGCGGCACGTCGAAGAACGTCAACCTGCCGAAGACCACCGGCAAGGTGTTCTTCATCGGCGCCGACAAGAAGCCGCACTGGTGCTCGGCCACCGCGGTGCAGAGCCAGTACAAGAACCTGGTGGCGACCGCCGGTCACTGCGTCTACGACACGGTGAGCAACAAGGACACCCTCGACAAGTGGGTGTTCATCCCGGGTTACTACCAGGGCAAGACCCCGTGGGGCATCTACGTCGGCAAGACCGCGTACACCCACTACGACTACGACGTCTACGAGGACGGCGACCGCGACTACGCGTTCGTCACCGTGTACAACGGTGTCCTGCCCACCAGCGTCTCGACCGACAAGGTCAAGAACTGGGTGGACAACCGCACGTTCGAGACCAAGGCGGAGGCCGAGAAGGCCCAGAAGGAGCTGGAGCTCAAGAGCACCGGCTTCGCGGGCAAGATCGTGCCGGTGGTGGACTACACCAAGCGGGTCCCCCTCCGCACGCCTGACTCGGTGAAGGCGCCCGTCACCCGCGGCCAGATCACGAAGACGCCCGCCGACGTGGCGACCCTGGAGAACCAGGCCAAGGAGCACGGCACCTCCACCTACGAGGACAAGACCTGGGGCACCGAGGTCACCCGGGTCTCCAAGGAGGAGTTCGGCAACGGCGGCTGGACGCCCGACGGCAAGGCCTTCTACTTCGCCAAGGACAACGGCTGGTACAAGGCGACCTACTGGGGCAACTTCGACGTCGACTACAAGCTGCGTGGCAAGCTGGTCGACATCGCCCTCAAGGACGTCGGCACCCTCGGCAGCAACGTCGGTGGTCAGGGCCTGGCCTACAACCAGAAGATCGGCACGTCCGTCTTCGTGTTCGGTTACCCGAGCGGGTCGCACCCGGACGGCAGCTACGCCTTCACCGGCAAGACCCTCAAGTGGAGCTACGGCAAGACCTTCAAGGCGGCCGCGCCGTCCATGAAGGCCGAGGAGCTGGTGGGCATCAAGTCCTCCTTCACCGGTGAGGGCTCGATCGGTTCCTCGTGGCTGTACCGCTACAGCAGCACCAAGCGTCTTGGTTACCTGAACGGTGTGACCATCGCGGTCTCCGACACCGACGGCAACAAGCGCATCGACACCAGCGTCTCCCCGTACTTCGACGGTGAGACCCTGGCCGTCTACCAGTACGCCGCGAAGTTCGCTTCCGGCAAGATCGTCTGAGACTAGCTCTCCGACGGTCTGACTGGACCACAGGAAAGGGCCCGGCCTCCAGCCGGGCCCTTTTCGCATACGCGGGCACGGCTGATCAGCGGAAACTCGCGAGATGTTCCGAGGGGCGTGTGACGCTAAGCTCGGATCTCATGGTCAGGCACAGACGACGTGGCCCCGCCCGTCGCCCGAAACCAGGACGACACGCACCAGGACGACACGCACCAGGACACACGCGAGGACGGCACGAGCCGGTGAACGGGCGATGAGCGCGATCACGGTGCGCGTGCCGGCGAAGGTCAACCTTCAGCTCGCGGTCGGCCCGCTGCGCGAGGACGGCTACCACGACCTGGTGAACGTCTTCCACGCGGTCTCGCTGTTCGACGAGGTCACCGCCGCCGAGCCCGCCGACGGGGACCTCTCCGCCGCCCCGCTCAGGGTCAGGGTCGAGGGGGACCACACCGGAGAGGTTCCGGTGAGCGACGACAACCTCGCCGTCCGGGCCGCCAGGGCGCTGGCCGACCGGGCGGGCCGTTCCTACCGGGCCGACCTGCTGATCCGCAAGTCGATCCCCGTGGCCGGAGGCATGGCCGGGGGGAGCGCCGACGCCGCCGCGGCCCTCGTGGCCTGCAACGAGCTGTGGGGCCTCGGCCTGCCGGTCGAGGACCTGATGGAAATCGCCGCCGACATCGGCAGCGACGTGCCGTTCGCGCTGCTCGGCGGCACCGCCGTGGGCACCGGACGCGGCGAGCGGCTCGCCCCGCTGGAGACCGCCGGGATCTTCCACTGGGTCTTCGCGCTCGCCGACGGCGGCCTGTCCACCCCCAGGGTGTACGGCGAGTGCGACCGGCTGCGCGAGGAGGCGGGGGTGGCGGCGCCCACGCCCGCGGTGAGCGAGGCACTGCTCGCCGCCCTGCGCGAGGGCGACGCGAAGGCGCTCGGGCAGGCGTTGTCCAACGACCTCCAGCCCGCCGCGCTGGCGCTGCGTCCCTCGCTCGCGGACACGCTCGCCGCGGGTCGTGCGCACGGGGCGCTCGGCGCGCTCGTCTCCGGCTCCGGCCCGACCTGCGCGTTCCTCGCCGAGTCGGCCGAGCGGGCGCACGAGCTGGCCGGCCTGATCAAGGACGTGGACGGCTGCCGGGCCGTCGTCACCGCCCACGGGCCCGTCCCCGGGGCCACCGTGGCCGGATAAGCTTTACGGGCGATGAATCTGGTCAATCTGGAGTCCGTCTCCCACGCCTTCGGGCCCAAGCCCCTGCTCGCCGACGTCTCTCTCGGGCTGGAGCAGGGCGACCGGATCGGCGTCGTCGGCCGCAACGGCGGTGGCAAGACCACGCTGATTTCGATCATCGCCGGAACGCTCAAGCCCGACAGCGGCCGGGTGACCCACACCCGCGGGCTGCGGGTCGGCACGCTCTCCCAGCGTGACCAGTTCGACCCGGACGCCGCCGTGAAGGACATCGTCCTGGCCGGCCGGGCCGAGCACGAGTGGGCCGGCGACGCCGCGATCAGGGAGATCCTCGCCAACCTGCTCGCCGACATCGACCTCGCGGCTCCCGCGGGCGCGCTGTCGGGCGGTGAGCGGCGCCGTACGGCCCTGGCGCGGCTGCTGGTCGAGGAGCACGACCTGCTGATCCTCGACGAGCCCACCAACCACCTCGACATCGAGGCCATCGCCTGGCTCGCCGGGCATCTCGTCCAGCGCAAGTCCGCGCTGCTCGTCGTCACCCACGACCGGTGGTTCCTCGACGCGGTCTCCACCCGCACGTGGGAGGTCGTGGACGGCTCCGTCGAGCGATACGAGGGCGGTTACGCGGCGTACGTGCTGGCCAAGGCGGAGCGGGCGCGGATCGCGCAGGCCGCGGAGGAGCGCCGGCAGAACCTCATGCGCAAGGAGATCGCGTGGCTGCGGCGCGGACCGCCGGCCCGGACTTCCAAGCCCAAGTTCCGGATCAACGCGGCCGAGGCGCTGATCGCGAACGAGCCGCCGCCGCGGGAGACCGTCGAGCTGCTGAACTTCGCCTCGGCACGGCTCGGCAAGACCGTCGCGGACTTGGAGGACGTGACGCTCCACGCCGGCGGCCCGGGGGCAGGTCCGCTGGTGCTCGACCACTGCACGTACCAGTTCGGCCCGGGGGACCGGATCGGCCTGATCGGCGTGAACGGCTCGGGCAAGTCGTCGGTGCTGCGCCTGCTGTCCGGCACGGTCGAGCCCGACTCCGGCCGGGTCGTACGCGGCAAGACGGTGCGGCTCGCGCACCTGTCCCAGGAGCTCGCCGAGCTGGACCCCACGCGGCGGGTGCTGGAGACGGTCGAGGAGATCCGCAAGTACGTCCAGGTGGGCAAGAAGGAGTGGTCGGCCTCCCAGCTGCTCGAACGCCTCGGCTTCCGGGGCGAGGCCCAGTGGAAGGTCGTCGGCGACCTGTCGGGCGGCGAGCGGCGGCGACTGCAGCTCCTCCGGCTGATCATGGACGAGCCGAACGTGCTGCTGCTCGACGAGCCGACCAACGACCTCGACATCGAGACGCTCACCGAGTTGGAGGACCTCCTCGACGCCTGGCCGGGCACGCTCGTGGTGGTCAGCCACGACCGGTACTTCCTGGAGAGGGTGGCCGACCGCTGCGTCGCGCTCCTGGGGGACGGCAGGCTGTCGATGCTTCCCGGCGGCGTGGACGAATACCTGGAACGCCGCGCGTCGGGCGCCGCGTTGTCGGCCCGCGCGGCCTCCGCCGCAGGCGCTCCCGAGGGGGCCGTCCAGGACGACCGGCCGGCGCCTGCGGCCGGGCCGTCCGCCAAGGAACTGCGGGAGCTGCAGAAGGAGCTCAACCGGCTGGAACGGCAGATCGACAAGTTCGGCGAGCGCGAGGTGAAGCTGCACGCCGAGATGGCCGAGGCGGCGAGCGACTTCGAGCGCCTTGCCAAGCTCGACGCCGAGCTCCGCGAGATCGCCGCGCAGAAGGAGGCGGCCGAGCTCGAATGGATGACGGTGGCGGAGCGCCTCGAAGGGCAGTAGGGCGTCGCCGCGGTCGCCGATGCGCGGAGAAACGGAAAGGGGCCCGGCGTGATGCCGGGCCCCTTCGCGTACGCGGTGGCGGATCAGACGATCTTGCCGGACCAGTTGTTGGCGGCGACCTTGTACACGCCGTAGGTCTCGCCGTCGAAGTACGGGGAGACGCTGGTGTCGTAGCGCTGGTTGCCGTCGCGGTCGGCGACGCCGATGGTCACGCCGTTCAGGTAGCCGAGCCGCTTCTTGTTGCTGTAGCGGTACAGCCACGCCGAGCCGAGCGCGCCCTCACCGGTGAACGACGACTTGATCCCCACGAGCTCCTGGGCGTTGATGGTGGGGGAGCTGGCCTTGAACGTCTTGCCGTACGACCACTTGAGGGTGTTGCCGGAGAAGGCGTGGTTGCCGTCCGGGTGCGACCCGCTCGGGTAGCCGAACACGAAGGTTCCGCTGCCGATCTTCTGGTTGTAGGCCAGGCCCTGGCCGCCGACGTTGGAGCCGAGGGTGCCGACGTCCTTGAGGCCGATCGACAGGGTCCGGCCGGTCAGGCGGTAGTCGACGTCGTAGTTGATCCAGTAGGTGCGGACGACGAACTTGTCGCCCTTCTTGAGGTAGAAGGCCTTGCCGTCGGCCGACTCCTTGCCCTCGACCCAGCCGTCGGGCTTGGAGGTGTACTCCTTGTCCGTGACGCCGGTGCCCTCCTTGAAGGGCCCGTTCGCGGGAGTGCCCTCGGGGTTGAGCTTCTTCCACTCGTCCCGCTTGACGTAGACCTTCTCCGACTCGCGGGTGCCCTCCTTGACCACGTGGTCGGTGTCGAGGACGGGCCGGATACGCAGGTGGGAGTAGGCGCTGTCCTTGTCGAGCCTGGCCTTGGCCCGCCTCGCCTCACGGGAGGTCTCGTACGTCTGGGCGTAGCTCTTGCTGGAGCCGCCGGTGGGCAGGACGCCGTTGTAGACCGTGACGAACGCGTAGTCGCGGTCGCCGTCCTCGTAGACGTCGTAGTCGTAGTGGGTGTACGCGGTCTTACCCACGTAGATGCCCCACGGGGTCTTGCCCTGGTAGTAGCCGGGGACGAAGACCCACTTGTCGAGGGTCGCCTTGTTGCTCTTGGTGTCGTACACGCAATGGCCGGCGGTCGCCACCAGGTTCTTGTAGTGCGACTGGACCGCGGTCGCGGTGCACCAGTGGGGCCTGTGGTCGGCGCCGATGAAGAACACCTTGCCCGTGGTGCGGGGCAGGTTGACGTTCTTCGTGCTGGTGGTCGCCTTCTTGTCGCCGCTGGACCCGACGACGCCGGGCTTGCTGTCCGCGGACGCCCCGCCGGTCGACACGTGCTTGGCCGAGACTCGCGTCTCCACGTTGTACGGCCTGGCGTTGCGGAGGTTGGCCATGCGCTCGCCGAACCAGAAGGCGGCGACCTGCTTGGCGGCGAAGTTGGAGCCGGCCAGGGTGTCGTGCGGTACGGAGTCCGCGTGTGCGGGGGTTGCGACGACCGCGGAGGCCAGCAGGCCGACCGCGATGCCGCCGAGGGTGAGGGTGCGCTTCAAGGGGTGTTCTCCTCGATCTGTCGGGGGCACAAAATGCGCCCACTCGTCAGTAAAGGGACGGTAAGAAAGCTATCGGAGGAGTCAGGCGGAAAGTAGCGCCGAGAATCGCTCCGCATACGCACCCGCGATGATCAGGGCCGAATCCGATCCTGAATGTTTGCTGTGTTTCCGCTGATGAGATGCTGATTTCAAGATGCCGTGATCACGGGAAGTCACTGATCGTTCAGGCGAGGAATGTGATGTAAATCACAATCGTGAGATGGAACCGCGCGCCGATGTGATCACGTCTGATTCTGTCCGCGAGACGACCCGGCGGGGGGCAAAGCGTAAGGCGAGCCCGCCGGGTGACGTGGGAGGACACCGGAGAGCCGGGAAACGAGAGAAGGGCCCGGCAGACCGCCGGGCCCTTCTCATGAGGTCGAGCGCTTAGACGATCTTGCCGGACGCGGCGGCCGCGGCGACCTTGT
Organism: Microbispora sp. GKU 823; assembly: GCF_002027145.1. Lineage (NCBI taxonomy): Bacteria > Bacillati > Actinomycetota > Actinomycetes > Streptosporangiales > Streptosporangiaceae > Microbispora > Microbispora sp. GKU 823. Next base: position 152,560 of record NZ_MWJN01000004.1, read on the forward strand.
AGACGCCCAGGGTCTCGCCGTCGAAGTACGGCGAGATGCTGGTGTCGTACCGGTCGTTGCCGTCGGTGTCCGAGACGCCGATGGTCACGCCGTTGAGGTAGCCGAACCGCTTGCTGTTGTCGTACTTGTACAGCCAGCCGGAGCCGAGCGCGCCCTCACCGGTGAAGGAGGACTTGATGCCCTGAAGCGCCTCGCCCTTGATGGACGGCGCCGCGGCGGGGAAGGTCTTGCCGTAGCTGTACTTGAGGGTCTTGCCGGTGAAGGCGTAGTTGCCGTCCGGGTGCGACCCGCTCGGGTAACCGAACACGTAGGTCGGCTGGCCGACCTTCTGGTTGTACGCGAGGCCCTGGCCGGGGACGTTGTCGCCGAGGCGGCCGACGTCCTTCAGCGTGATGTCCACGATCTTGCCGACCAGCTTGTAGTCCAGGTCGTACTTCGCCCAGAAGTTGACCTTGTAGTAGCCGTGGTCGTAGATGAAGTAGACGCTCTTCCCGTCCTCGGAGACGCGGAACACGAGGTCGCCGAGCTTCACCTCGTCCTTGGCCGAGTCGTACTCGGTGAGCGAGACGCGGGTGACCTTGATCCCGGTGCCGGGCGCGGTCTTGAAGTCGGTCGTCTCCCCGCGGCCCTTGTTGAGGATCTCCACCGCGTCCTTGGTCGCGGGGGCCTTGTTCTCAGCCGTCAGAGCCGGCGCCTGGAGGTTCTGCCAGTGCGCCCAGGTGCAGACGTCGATCCACGTCTGCTGGTATTCCTTGTTCTTCTTGTCCCTGACGACCGTCTCGGGCTTGGACACGAACGGCACGATCTTGCCGGCCCAGCCCGTCTCCTTGGTCTCGACGTCCTTCTGCGCCTTCTCGGCCTCGGCCAGGGTCTTGAAGACCCGCTTGTCGACCCAGTTCTTGACGCTGTCGGTCTTCACGTCGGTGACCTGGACGCCGTTGTAGACGGCCACGAACGCGTAGTCGAAGTCGCCGTCGGCGTAGACCTCGTAGTCGAAGTGGGTGAAGGCCGTCTTGCCGACGTAGATGCCCCACGGGGTCTTGCCCTGGTAGTAGCCGGGGACGAAGACCCACTTGCTCATCGTGTCCTTCTCCTTCACTGTGCTGAAGACACAGTGACCGGCAGTGGCCACGAGGTTCTTGTGCCCGCTCTGAATGGCGGTGGCGGAGCACCAGTGCGGCTTGTTGTCGGCGCCGACGAAGAAGACCTTGCCGGAGGACCGGGGCAGGTTGACGTTCTTCGAGGTGCCAGTGGGCTTCTGGTCGCCGCTGGACCCGACGACGCCCGGCTTGTAGGAGGCGGGCTCCTTGGGCAGGTGGGCGATGACCTTGGAGGAGACCTTGGTCTCGACGTTGTACGGCGTGGCGTTGATCAGGTTGGCCATCTTCTGGCCGTACCAGAACGCCGCCACCTGCTTGGCGGCGAAGTTGGTCTCGGCCAGGGGCTTGGCCGGAACCGTCTCCGCCTGGGCGGGGGAGGCGACGACGGCGGAAGCCAGCAGGCCGGCCGCCACGCCGCCAAGAGCGAGGGTGCGCTTCACTTTTTCTCCCAGGTCTGGCGTGGGGCGTGACTTTTGCCCCATGCGTCAGTAAAGGATGAGAATAAAGTTATCGGAGGAGATCATGGGGCGTAAGGGCTGTTACTGGAGCGATGCCTGACAGCCGCTCCGCGATATAGGAAAAGGGCCCGGCTGGAGGCCGGGCCCTTTCCTGTGGTCCAGTCAGACCGTCGGGAGAGTTAGTCTCAGACGATCTTGCCGGAAGCGAACTTCGCGGCGTACTGGTAGACGGCCAGGGTCTCACCGTCGAAGTACGGGGAGACGCTGGTGTCGATGCGCTTGTTGCCGTCGGTGTCGGAGACCGCGATGGTCACACCGTTCAGGTAACCGAGACGCTTGG
>NZ_MWJN01000040.1:0-71054 GCF_002027145.1 Microbispora sp. GKU 823
CCCGTCCCCGAGTCGACGGTCCCGGCCAGAGTCTCCTTGGTGTCCTCGAGCTCGGTGGGTCGCCAGGCGCCCGCAGCGCTCCGCGACCTCGGACCTGCCGGAGTCGTTCACCTTCAGGATCGCGATGGCCTTGTCCTCGGGCTCGTGGGCGGCGGCGCCGAAGGAGATCACCCCGCTCGACCCGTTCCACCTGTCGCGGGGGGAGACGAGGGAGATCTGGTAGAGCAGGTCTCCCCTGCTGGGCAGCCCGCCCCGATAGGCCGCGTTGACGCGCTCGTAGAAGAGCTTGGCGGCGTCGTAGCTGAGGATGAGGTTGTCGTCGGACTCCTTCGGGTGCCGGCCGCTCAGCAGGCTCTGCACGAAGCGCGTCGGCGCCGCGGCGCTGCCGCGCCACAGCTCGCGGCTCGCCAGCGCCGCGTAGTAGACCTGGACGCGGCGATAGTCGCCGATCACGGCGCCGCTGTTGGCCACCGCCTTGATGACGTCGTCGCCCGCGAGGACCTTGATCGGCTCCTTGCCGCAGTCCTTGCCCTCGACGTAGCGCAGGAAGTCGAGGAAGTCGGCCGCGCGGCCCGCGTAGAGGAGCAGGTCGGGCCCGTGCCCGCAGGCCCGGCTCACCGCCAGGTCCATGCCCGTTCCCCGGTCCTTGTACGCGACGCGGTCGCTGACCGCGATCCCCACCGCGCCCGCCTCGTCCGCGTAGTCGTCGGCGAGGTTGTTCGTGTAGTTGTCGTCGTCCGTCTGGTCCTGGACGACCACCGCGGACGGCTTGTGCACACCGCCGAGGAGCCGCTTGCGGGCGAACCTGACGGCCAGCCGCGCCTGCCGCTGGTTCGACGGCCCGAGGCGGAACACGTACGGGGAGGGGTAGCCGGACCCGGACCGGGCGGGATCGTCCGGCAGGTACCCGAGCCGGTCGGCGGTCGCGGTGGTCACCAGCATCGGGATCTTCGCCGTGTGCAGCGTCTGGATGGCCTCCTCGACGCCGCGGACGCTGCGCTGGAAGCCGATCACCCCGAGCACGCGGGGGTCCTCGGCCGCCATCTCGCTGACCAGCTCCGCCGTACGCCGCCCCTGGCGGAAGTTCGTGCCGGCGTTCGCCACCAGGACCTGGAGGCGGGGCGCGCCGGAGACGCCGCGCTGGTACTCCTCCACCGCCGTCAGCTCCGCCCGTGCCCCGACGAACGCGCTGTCGTTCTGGTCCTGCGCGACGGAGTACTCGCCGAACAGCACCACGCTCACGTACGTCCCGGCCTCCCTGGCCAGGGCGTTGTTGCGGTCGATCCGGGCGACGAGCCGCGTTATCTCGCCCGACGGGAAGAGCCCTTCCGGGGTGGTCCCGTCGGCGTTCACGACGCCGACGCACTCCTTGCCGTCGCGCTCGACCCAGGACAGGCCGCCGCAGTGCGCGTTGCGGTCCTGCTGGATGCGCCCGAGCAGGACGACGGGCCCGATGAGCAGCAGCGCCATCACGCACCAGTAGCCGATCGCCCGCATCCGGCTGCCCAGCAGACGCGGCCGGTAGTCGTCGTCCAGCGGGATCCCCGGCGCGCTGACCATCAGCCGCAGCGGCGGCACCCGCCGCCGCGCCGCCGTCCGCCACGACGTCACCAGCGCGGACAGGTCCGACATCCGGCCCGCGGTGACCGGACGGCTGCCCGGCGCGAACGACTCGGGCACGGCGGCCAGCACCAGGAGCGGCGGCAGCAGCCCGGTCTCCTCGACCGTCTCCTCCAGCGTGCGCAGGAGACGCTCGTTGACGTCGCCGGGCCACCGCGCGTCGAGGACCAGCATCGCGTAGAGGCCGCGCCCCCAGCTCGGCCACGGGATCAGCCACTTCTGGTACGCCTGGCGCAGGTCCCGGCACAGCGCGTGGACGAGCAGCCGCTCGACCTCCGCCTCGCTCGCGTTGGCGATGCGCAGCGCGTACTTCGCGAGGCGCTCGAAGGGCTTCCTGGTCAGATAGGGCTGCTTCCTGAACCAGCCGTTGAAGAGGGATCCCCTGATCGAGAGCATCGCCTGGATCAACGTGCCGACGACGGCGACGAGCACGCCGAGCGCCCACGGGATCAGGCCGACCAGGTCGGAGGCGCCGCCGAGCCCCCAGGCGGCGAGCGTGCCGACCGGCACCCAGGTGGTGGCCGCGCGGCCGAGGAAGTCCGCCGCGGTCCTGCGCCCCCTGTCCCCGCCGTACCTGCCCCTGCGCCAGTCCTTGAGGCGCTCCTTGAACTCCTCCTGGCCCGTACGCGACTGGGGGTCGGGCGGCCAGGTCCGGCCGGGCACGTCGACCGGCTCCCCGGGAGGCGGCTCCTCGCGCTGCCGCCGCGCCCACAGCACGAACTGCACGAGCGGGAACCGCGGCGGGGGCAGGAACGAGCCGCCGACCGGCATGCCGAGCTGGCCGCGCTCCCCCGCCAGCGCCGCGACCAGCTCACGCAGCGTGTCATACTCCCCCGCCCTGACCGTGGCCTGCGGAAGGGAGTCCTCGAAGGGCGCGGCGAGCCGCCGGGCCGCGTCGAAGGCGGCGCCGTCGCGGCCGACGACGAGGACGAGGGGCAGGGGGCGGTCGGAGCGCCAGAAGAGCGGCCTGCGAACCAGTGCCTCGATGACGGCGTGCGGGTCGGCCACGCGGATGTCTCCCGGGGGTGGAGTCCATTCTTGAGGTGGTGCGTGATCTTAAAACGGGACCATGATGTCTCACGATCCGGACCATGGTCTAGAGCATCCGCAGGTCTCACTACGCTTGAACCGTGGCTGACATCGTGATTCCCGCTGACATCAAGCCCGCCGACGGCCGATTCGGCTGCGGGCCCTCGAAGGTACGCCCCGAGCAGCTCGCCGCTCTCGCCGACGCCGGGGCGAAGGTGATGGGCACCTCCCACCGGCAGAAGCCGGTGAAGAACCTCGTCGCCCGCGTCCGTGCCGGGCTCACCGACCTGTTCTCCCTCCCGGAGGGGTACGAGGTCGTGCTGGGCAACGGCGGCACCACGGCGTTCTGGGACATCGCGTCCTTCGGGCTGATCCGGGAGAAGTCGCAGCACCTGCACTTCGGGGAGTTCTCCTCGAAGTTCGCGACGGTCGCGAAGAAGGCCCCCTGGCTCGCCGACCCCTCGGTGATCAAGTCCGAGCCGGGCAGCCACCCGCTGCCGGTCGCCGAGGAGGGCGTGGACGTCTACGCGCTCACCCACAACGAGACCTCGACGGGCGTCGCCATGCCCATCAAGCGCGTCGTGGACGACGAGTCGCTCGTCCTCGTGGACGCCACCAGCGGCGCCGGCGGCCTGCCGGTCTCCGCCGAGGAGTTCGACGTCTACTACTTCGCCCCGCAGAAGAGCTTCGCCTCCGACGGCGGCCTGTGGATCGCGCTGTTCTCGCCGAAGGCGCTGGCCCGGGTGACGGAGATCGCCGAGAGCGGCCGGTTCGTCCCCGAGTTCTTCAGCCTGCCGACCGCGATCGACAACTCGGTCAAGGACCAGACGTACAACACCCCGGCGGTCGCCACGCTGTTCCTGCTGGCCGACCAGATCGAGTGGATGAACGCCCAGGGCGGCCTCGCGTGGACCACCGCCCGGTCGGCCGACTCCGCCTCGCGGCTGTACACCTGGGCCGAGAAGACGTCGTACACCACGCCGTTCGTGGCCGACCCGGCGCAGCGCTCCAACGTCGTCGGGACCATCGACTTCGACGACGCCGTGGACGCCGCGGCGGTCGCGAAGGTGCTGCGGGCCAACGGCATCGTGGACACCGAGCCCTACCGCAAGCTCGGCCGCAACCAGCTGCGGATCGCGATGTTCCCGGCGATCGACCCCGCCGACGTCGAGGCGCTGACCTCCTGCGTCGACTACGTGGTCGAGCGTCTCTAGTGGTTCTCCCGGCGCGCCCCTCCGGCGGCCGCCGATCTCGCCGACGGTCTCCGGGCCGTCGGCTTTTCGTTTTTCCGGTCCTGTAACGGTGTGCGGCGCTTCGTCCAAGCAGGGATGTGTTCTGTCACACGACCGAGGGGAGCGCCGGTGAGCCGTGAGCAGACGGGTCCGGCGGGCTTCGCCCGTGATCCCGATGAATTCGAAGCCTTCTACCGGCGGCATGTCGACGCCGTGACGCGGTTCCTGGCCAGGCGGGTGGACGATCCGCACACCGTCGCCGACCTCACGGCCGAGGTGTTCCTCGCCGTGCTGGATTCCGCGCACACCTACCGCCCGGACAGAGGCAGCGAGATCGCCTGGCTCTACGGCGTGGCGCGCAACACGGTGCTGGCACAGCGCCGCCGTACGGCGAGGGAGTTACGCGCCACCAGCAGGATCGCCGGCCGCCGCCTGCTCGACGCCGACGACATCGCCCGCCTGGAGGAACGCGTCGACGCCGAGTCGCCGGCCCGCCTGGCGCTGGAGGCGATGGCCGATCTGCCGGAGGGCGACCGTGCGCTGCTGGAACTCGTGGCCGTGGACGGGCTCAGCCCCGCCGAGGCCGCCGCCGCGCTCGGCATCAGGCAGGGCACCGCCCGGGTCAGGCTGCACCGCGCCCGGCGGCAGATCCAGCGCTTTCCCGGAGTCGTGGAAATGATCGGAGGAACGAAGTGAACGACACCTTCGAGGACAGACTGCTCGCGGAACTCAAGGCGGAGATGGCCGCGCGGGAAGCCCGGCCGCACGCGTCGGGGCGCCGAAGCCTCCGGACCCGTATGCTGACCGGCACCGGAGTCGTCGCAGCCGCCGCGGCCGCTGCCGTCGCCCTCCCGCTGGTGATCGGCGGGCAGGCCCCGGCGTACGCGCTGACCCAGCACGCGGACGGTTCGATCAGCCTGCAGATCAACGAGTTCAGGGACCCGGACCAGGTCGAGAGGGACCTGGCGAGGCTGGGCGTGCAGGCCGACATCAGCTATCTGCCGCTGGGGAAGAGGTGCGCCGACGGACGCGCCCCCTTCGTGGCGGGCGACCGCACCTCCTTCACGAAGGAGGAACTGGAGAGCCAGGACCCGGCGGTACAGGCGCGCGTGCGGCGGGTGACGGAGAACCTGGCGTCGAGCAAGGCGATCCAGCCGAAGAACGGCATCACGATCCGCCCCAAGTTCATCAGGCCCGGGCAGATCGTCATGATCGAGGTCGTGGAGAACGCGCGGAAGCCGACCACGGAGCACCCCGGGGTGGCCTTCCGGTTCTCCGGACGGCTGACGGACGGTCCGGTCAAGCCCTGCCGGGTCATCGATGACCCCTCAGCGTTCGACATCGGGACCGCCACCCCGCCTCCCGGCTCCTGAGCCGGACGCCGGTCAGGTCCTGCGGCGGCGCAGCAGCCAGGCGGCGATCACGCCGCCGATGAGGCCGAACAGGTGGCCCTGCCAGGAGACGCCCGGCTGGGTGGGCAGGGCTCCCCACAGGATCGAGTAGTACAGAACGGCGACCACGACGCCGAGGACGATGTCGAGGGTCCGGCGGTCGAACAACCCCCGGGCCACGACATAACCGAAATATCCGAAGACGAGGCCGCTCGCGCCGATCGTCAGTGTGTCCGGCGGGCTGGTGAACCACACGCCCAGCCCGCTGACCAGGATGATGACCAGGCTCGCCCCGAGGAACCTGCCGATCCCCCGGATGGCGGCCACGAACCCGAGGATCAGCAGCGGCAGCGAGTTCGCCATCAGATGGCCGAACCCCGCGTGCAGGAACGGCGCGAACAGGATCCCGGGCAGGCCGTCCGGCTCGTGGGCGACGATGCCGTACCTGTCGAGCCGCCCGTTCTCCACATAGTCGACGATCTCGATCGCCCACATCACCGCGACGAGCACGATCATCAGGATCGCGCTGCCGAGGGCGCCGGTGAGCAGCGCGGACGTCCGCTCCCGCATCGACCGGCCCGGCCGGGGCAGCCCGGGCGCGGAATCATTCATGGTTTCACCGTACGCAGTCCCGCTCACGAACGAGCGGACTGCCCGGATCCGCCGGGATCATGCCGTCGGGTTTGCAGGAGAGGCCGGACGACTGTATTAATAAATGAACAGTCATTTATGAAAAGGAGGGCCCGGTGGCGGGACGTCCTCGCGGGGTGGACGATTCGGTGATCCTGCGTGCGGCGGCCGAGGTGATCGGCCGGGTGGGTCCGGCCGGGCTGACCCTCGCCGCGGTCGCCGACGAGGTGGGGCTCGTGCCGGGCACCCTCGTGCAGCGCTTCGGGTCCAAGCGCGGCCTGCTGGTGGCGCTGGCGAAACAGTCCGCGCACGAGGCGGGGGCACACCACGAGCGGCTGCGGCAGGGGCGTCCTTCCCCGCTGGAGGCGCTCCTGGCGCTGGCCGAGGAGTCGATGGCCCTCATGGACACCCCGGAGCGTTTCGCCAATCACCTGGCGTTCCTGTGCATGGACCTCACCGATCCCCAACTGCACGAGTACGCCCTGGTCATCCACGAGGCGCAGCGAGGGGCGATCCTGGCCCTGCTGGACGAGGCGGTGGCCGAGGGTGAGCTGCGGACCGGCACCGACACCGCCGCGCTGGCCGAGTCCGTCCAGGCGCTGATCGCCGGCACCGGCCTGACGTGGGCCCTCGACCGGCAGGGCACGCTGCCGGAGCGGCTCCGGCGGGCGATCACCGGCCTTCTGGCCCCCCACACCCGCTGCGAGGAGAAACGATGAACGACAGTCAGCCGCTCGCCGGGAAGGTCGCCCTGGTGGCGGGAGGCACGCGGGGCGGCGGACGCGGCATCGCCGTCGAACTCGGGGCCGCGGGCGCCACGGTCTACGTCACCGGCCGCAGCAGCACGGCCGGCCGCTCCGATCTGGACCGCCCCGAGACCATCGAGGAGACCGCCGCGCGGTCACCGCGGCCGGCGGCACCGGCATCGCCGTGCGCACCGACCACAGCGACCCCGAGGAGGTGCGCGCCCTGGTCGACCGGATCGCCGTCGAGCAGGACGGGCGGCTCGACGTCCTGGTCAACTCCGTGTGGGGCGGCGACGCGCTGACCGACTGGGAGCATCCCCTGTGGGAGCAGGACCTCGACACCGGCCTGCGGCTGCTGCGCCGGGCGGTGGAGACCCACATCGTCACGAGCCGGTTCGCGCTGCCCCTGATGGTCGCCCGCCGGAGCGGACTGGTCGTGGAGGTCACCGACGGCAACACCGCCCGCTATCGCGGCTCGTTCTTCTACGACATCGCCAAGTCCACCGTGATCCGCCTCGCCGTGGCCCAGGCGGCGGAGCTCAAGCCGTACGGCGTCGCGGCCGTGGCCGTCACCCCGGGCTTCCTGCGCTCGGAGGCCGTGCTGGATCACTTCGGCGTGACCGAGGGCAACTGGCGGGACGGGGTGGCGAAGGATCCGAACTTCGCCCACTCGGAGACGCCCGCCTACCTGGGCCGGGCGGTGGCCGCCCTGGCCGCCGACCCCGGCGTCATGAGCAAGACCGGGCGGGCCCTGGCCACCTGGGACCTGTACAAGGAGTACGGCTTCACCGACGCGGACGGCACCCAGCCGGACTGGGCCGCCCACTGGGCCGACGCCCTGGAGGAAGAGTACGGCCCCCTCGGCGACCCGCTCTGACCTGCCTTCGACGGCGTCGTCAGCGCGACGGCGTGACGGTCGGCATGGCGGTCGAAGGGGCGGACGGCGTGGGGGTCGGCCCGGCTGTCGGCCCGGTCGTGACGACCTCGGGCACGCTGGTCGCCATCAGCCTGCTCTCGGAGGTAACCCTTACGTAGTTCTCCGAAGAGAGCTCGCATGTGAGAACCACCGGGCCGGGCGTGTCCAGCTTGGCTGTGACGAAGAAGGACAGCAGGATGCCGCCGTCCGACTTGCTGTAGCCGGACTGCCGCGGCACGGTGGAGGTGACGCCCGTGGGCGTGCTGACCTCGCAGGTGACGGTCTGGCTCCCGGGAGACGGTGCAATGATCCTGGTGTTGACGCTGGTCTGGATGACGTAGTCTCCTGCGGGCACCTGGGTGATCCGCGCCACCTCGACCCGTCCCCTCTCGTAGGTGGGGCTCTTCTGGGCGATGTAGGTCCGCCCGTACGTGGCGCCCGGCTCGCCCTTCTCGCCCTGCGGGCCCTGGGGTCCGGCCGGGCCCTGGGGCCCTTGCGGACCGGTCTCTCCCTTGGGCCCCTGAGGTCCGGTCGGCCCGGTGAGGCCCTGAGCTCCGGCCGGTCCGGTCGGTCCGGTCGGTCCGATTGGGCCCTGTGGTCCGGCAGCGTTCCAGGACACGGTCCGGTACTCGACGGGACACGTGCCGCCGGGGACCGGCGCGGTGACCTGCGCGCCCTCGGTACGGCCCTGGACCGACTCCTCCAGCGCCTGGGGCATCCGCATGACGCCGTCGGGGCCCACGCAGGCCACGATCGGCGTGGTCGTGGTCGCGGTCGTGGCCACGGCGATTCCCCCGCCGCCCACGAGCAGCCCTGCCACCGCCCCGGCCGCCAGCCAGGCGCCTCGTCCAGCTCGCACGTCCGATCACCCTTCCTCGTTCTCATCTTGATCGATATGAGGAAGTGTGGTGAGCGGGCCGGGAAAGCGCGTCATCACGACGGCGGACGAGTCATCACCCGTGCGGCGTAGCCCGGACCGTTAGTTCGCCTAGCCCGGGGCGCCCCTGTGTGGAGCGCCCCGAGCGGTCTTACGAGGTGTGCGGGTTACTCGCCCTTCCAGACGGGGGCGCGCTTCTCGGCGAAGGCCGCCGCGCCTTCCATGGCGTCCTTGGAGCCGAAGACGGGCGCCATGATCTCGCCCTGCTTGCGGAACATCTCGTCGAGCGACCAGTCGGCCGACTCGACGATGATCCGCTTGGTCGCGGCGAGCGCCAGCGGCGCGTTCGCCGCGATCGTACGGGCCAGTTCGAGCGCGCCGTTGAGCGCCTCGCCCGGGTACGTGATCCGGTTGACCAGCCCCAGCTCGTACAGCCGGACAGCCGGGTAGTGGTCGCCGGTCAGCGCGATCTCCATGGCGACGTGGTAGGGGATCCGGCGCGGCAGCCGCATGATGCCGCCCGCGCCGGCGACCAGGCCGCGCTTGGGCTCCGGCAGGCCGAACTTCGCCTCCTCGGACGCGACGACGAGATCGCAGGACAAGGCCAGCTCGAACCCGCCGGCCAGCGCGTACCCCTCGACCGCGGCGATGATGGGCTTCTTCGGCGGCGCCTCGGTGATGCCGCCGAAGCCCCGGCCCTCGACCACCGGCATGTCGCCGGTGAGGAAGCCCTTCAGGTCCATGCCCGCCGAGAACGTGCCGCCGGCCCCGGTGAGGACGATCGCGGACACCTCGGGGCTTTCGTCCAGCTCGTCCAGGGCGGCCGCGATCCCGCGCGCCACCGCGCCGTTCACGGCGTTCCTGGCCTTGGGCCGGTTGATGGTGACGACGGCCACGCCGCCGTCGACGATCTCTACGAGTACCTCGTCCGGCTCAGCGGCCGGCCCGGAGTTCACCTCGGACACCTGACCTCACTCGGCTTACTTGGGCTGGAAGCGGATGCCGCCGTCGAAACGGATGACCTCGCCGTTCATGTAGTCGTTCTCGATCAGCGTGCGCACCAGGTGACCGAACTCCGAGGCCTTGCCGAGCCGCTTCGGGAACGCCACCGGCCCGATGAGCTTGGCCTTGAACTCCTCGGCGTTCTTGTCGCCGATCTTCCCGTAGATCGGGGTGTCGATGATGCCCGGCGCGATGGTGAGCACGCGGACGCCGATGGCCGCGAGGTCGCGGGCCGCGGGCAGGGTCATGCCGATGATGCCGCCCTTGGACGCGGAGTACGCCACCTGGCCCGTCTGGCCCTCGATGCCGGCGACCGACGCGGTGTTGATGACGACGCCGCGGGCGCCGTCCTCGTCCACCGGCTCGGTCTTGGCCATGGCCGCCGCGCCGATGCGCATGAGGTTGAAGGTGCCGATCAGGTTGACGTCGATCACCTTGCGGTAGGACGCCAGGTCGTGCGGCGAGCCGTCCCGTCCGACGGTGCGCTGGGCCCAGCCGATGCCGGCGCTGCTGATCACGGCGCGCAACGGCTTGCCGGTGGCGACCGCCGCATCCACCGCGGCCTGCACCGACGCCTCGTCGGACACGTCGGTGTGGGCGAACACGCCGCCGATCTCGTCGGCCAGCGCCTTGCCGCGCTCCGCGTTGAGGTCGGCCACGACCACGGTCGCACCGACGCGGGCCAGCTCGCGGGCCGTCGCCTCGCCGAGGCCGCTGGCACCGCCCGAGATGATTGCTGCTGCTCCGTTCAGATCCATAGCCGGACCTTAACGCGCGAACCGAATGAAGTTCTACTCGGGGTGCCGCAAAATCGCGGTATCGACGTCGGGGTAAACCTTGATCCGCCGGTCCAGGCCGGTCGTACGCAGGATGCGGGCCACCGGAGGCTGCGGTGAGGCGAGGCACACGCCGCCGCCCTCGCTCGTGGCCAGCCGCCACGCCTCGATGAGCACGCTGAGCCCGCTGGAGTCCATGAACGACAGCTCGCCGAGGTCCAGCACGAGCGTCGGGCCGTCGTGGCGTATGGCGTCCCGGATCTCGTCACGCAGGAACGGAGCTGTGAACAGGTCGAGCTCCCCCTCCACGGCCACCACGACGGCATTGGAGAGCGATTGGCGCGCGAGCCGCAGCTTCATCGTCGGGACCTCCTCAGCTCCGGCCCACTTTACTTATTCATCACCCCGGCTGAGCAGGGACGGCGAAGCCATAGGGAAGTTCGAGCCGGTGCGCGGCGAGCAACCGCTCGTCGGCGAGCAGCGCGTGCGTCGGCCCATCAGCGGCGATCACCCCCTCGGACATGATGAGCGAACGCTCGCACAGCTCCAGCGCGTACGGAAGGTCGTGGGTGACCATCAGCACGGTCACGTCCAGGCTCTTGAGGATCTCGGCCAGCTCGCGGCGGGACGCCGGGTCGAGGTTGGACGACGGCTCGTCGAGGACGAGGATCTCCGGCTCCATCGCCAGCACCGTGGCCACCGCCACCCTGCGGCGCTGGCCGAAGGACAGGTGGTGCGGCGGCCGGTCGATCGCGTCCAGCATGCCGACCCGCTCCAGCGCGTCGTGCACGCGGCGGTCGAGCTCCGCGCCGCGCAGCCCGAGGTTGGCCGGGCCGAACGCGACGTCCTCCCGCACGGTCGGCATGAAGAGCTGGTCGTCCGGATCCTGGAACACCAGCCCGACCCGGCGGCGGATCTCCCGCAGGGTGTCCGCGCGCACCGCGAGCCCGGCCACCTCCACCGTCCCGTGCCCGGCCGTGAGGATGCCGTTGAGGTGCATGACGAGCGTGGTCTTGCCCGCGCCGTTCGGGCCGAGCAGGGCGACCCGCTCCCCCCGCTCGATCGTCAGGTCCACGCCGTACAACGCCTGCGTCCCGTCGGGATAGGCGTACGCGAGCCTGCTCACCGTGAGCGAGGGGCTGCCGGAGGTCATGTCGTGCTCCGCGCCAGTAGGGCCGTCACCGCGGCGAGGCAAGGCAGCATGCCCGCCACCGCCCAGTCTCGCCCAGTCGCTGATATATCCCTAATCGTCGGCATCTCGCCCGCGTAGCCGCGGCTCAGCATCGCGAGGTGGACCCGCTCCCCCCGCTCGTACGAGCGGATGAACAGGGCTCCCGCCGACTTCGCCAGCACGGGGGCCTGCCGCAGGTCCCTGGCGACGAATCCCCGCGACTCCCTGGCGATCCGCATGCGCCGCATCTGGTCGAGGATCACGTCCAGGTAGCGCAGCATGAACGTCGCGATCTGCACGAGCAGCCGGGGCAGCCGCAGCCGCTCGGCGCCGAGCAGCATCATCCGGGGCTCTGTCGTGGCCGCCAGCAGGATCGAGGCGACCACGCCCAGCGTGGCCTTGGCCAGGATGTTCCAGGCCGCCCACAGGCCGGGCGCGCTCAACGACAGACCGAGCACCTGGATCCGCTCGCCGGTGCCGATCAGCGGGATCGCCACCGCGAACAGCACGAAAGGCACCTCGATCACCATGCGCCGTACGATCGCGCCCGCCGGCACCCGGGCGGCGACCGCGACGGCGGCCAGCAGCAGCGCGTCGAGGGCGAACGCCCAGACGCGCTCGCGCGGCGTGGCGACCACGAACACCGCGAACGCGACGACCGCCGCGAGCTTGCACTGGGGTGGCAGCCGGTGGACGGGCGTGTCGGCGGGCCGGTAGATCGGGTGATGGTGCCCGGCGCTCACTTCGCACTCACCATGTCATCATCGCGGACCCGCCCCGCCCGGATGCGGGCAGGGCGCTCACGGTCTCGTCGGCGCCGTGCTCGCCGGACTCATCGGGCTCATTGGGCGCTGGCGGTCGTCATTCCGTCGGTCCCGCGCCGGCGCCGGCGGATGACGTAGAACACGCCGCCTCCGGCCACGACCGTCAGCGCGACACCCGCCACCCCGGCCAGGCCGCCGGACAGCCGCTGGTTCTCCACGCCCTTGACGCTGTATCCGGCCAGCGGGCCGTCCTCCACCGCGTGCGGCTTCTCCTGCGCGCTCAGGCCCTTGTCCGCCGCCACCTTCTCCAGCCCGTCGGGAGCGCTGGAGGCGTAGAACGAGACGACGCCGGCCAGCAGCACGGCCACGAGAGCGCCGCCCACCAGGACCGGGCGCAGGCCGATCCCGGCCGAGGGCGCCTCCGGAGCCGCCGGTCCACCCTGCTGACCCACCTGCACGTCCCCGTCGGCGGTGCGCAGCGTCAGCGCCCTGGTCATCCCGCGCGCGCCGTACACGAGATCGGGACGCACGGCCAGCACGCTGCTCACGGTGAGCGCGGTGATGAAGCCCTCGCCGAGCCCGATGAGCAGGTGCACCCCGACCATGGCGGCGGCCACCGAGCCCGGCTCGATCGGCGCGGTGCCGCCGAGCCAGAACAGGCCCGTGAACACGAGTGCCGCCGACGGGACGGAGACCAGCGCCGCCACGAACGACGCGGCCACCAACGTCGCCCGCCCGCGTGGCCTGCCCCGGGTGATCAGCCGGAACACCGCCCAGCCGACGACCGCGGTCACGATCGCCATCAGCGTGATGTTGACGCCCAGCGCGGTCAGCCCGCCGTCGGCGAAGAAGAACCCCTGGACGAGCAGCACGACCGCCACGCACAACACGGCGGTGTACGGCCCGACGAGTATCGCCGCCAGGGCCCCGCCGAGCAGGTGACCGCTGGTGCCGGCCGCCACGGGGAAGTTGAGCATCTGCGCCGCGAAGATGAACGCGGCCACCAGGCCCGCCATGGGGGCGGTCCGGTCGTCGAGCTCCCGCTTGGCGCCCCGCAGGCACACGGCCACCCCGGCGGCCGCGAAGACCCCGGCGCCGACGGACACGGGGACGTTGAAGAACCCATCGGGCACGTGCACGGCTATAACCCCTTCGAAACGGGCGAATCCCCTCCCACTTTAGAGCACCGAGTTGTTGTTGCAAATGATTCGCAATTGCGTCGGCGCAGGATCCGGACCATCCGCCTGGCCACGGTCAACGGGGTCGCCACCCGCACCGACACGCTGAGCCGCCGGTTGACCGCCGTGGCGTACGGCCGGACGGTCCACTGCACCACTCCCCATCGCAGCGTCCCGCGCCACCACCGCAGGGGCCGGCCCAGCGCGTCCGCGTCGGCGACCTTGACCGGGAAGCGCACCGGCGGGCCGCCGAGGCCGAGTTCGAGATAGGCGTCCCAGGTGCCGGGCCGCAGGCCGGTCGTCTCGGCCGCGAACTCCCGTGGCCCGACCGCCAGGGCCCGCTCGCGGTGTTCCCGCCCCGACGCCCGCTCGCGCCAGATCAGGTGCCGTACGGCCGTGGCGGCGGCCTCCTCGCCCACCAGCGCCTGGCCCTCGACCCGCAGCCGCCTGCCCCGCCACCACGCCCGCGTCAGCCGTACGGCGGCGGGGATCCGGACGACGTGCCCTCCGACGTCGAGGCCGAGGTGGCCGTGGGACCGGGTGAGGAAGGGCACCGCGACGACCCCGCCCACCAGGCGGACGGGCGGAACGCCGGCCCCGGGTTCGCGGCGGGAGCCAAGTCGTGCGAGCCTGCGCGCGCCCTCGCACTCGACGGCCACGTGGACGTCCCACACTCCGGCCGGCAGCGCGGCCACGTCGAGCACGGCGGTGAAGGATCCGGCACCGGTCCCGCCGCGGGTCAGGGAGGGCACGCGCTCCTCACGCGACAGGCGCTCGCGCAGCACCAGGCCCACGGTGCTGTCCAGCGCAGCACCGTCCACTCCGGCGAGGGCGGCCCACCCTTCGATCTCCAGGCGGTCGCCCCGCCACTCGACCCCGGTCAGCCGGTGCCGCAGCGGCGCGGCCTCGACGCGCGCGAGCCGTACGAGCCGGTCGGGGTCGTCGAGCGCGGCGACGCGGGCGGCGTCCACGCCGTCGAGACCGGCGCGCACACCCGGCGTCAGCCACTGGCCGCATATGTCGGCCACCTCGACGGCGATCTTCTCGCGCTCGGCCTCGCAGGCGGCCAGGAACCGGCACCCCGAGGCTGGGCCAGCACGTCGCGGCGCAGATGCCGCAGGAGCAGACGGTCGCGCAGCGCGCCGGGCGGCACGTGCCGCGCCATGACCTCGATGGGCGTGCGGACCACGCGCAGCCAGCCGAGCGGATCCCGCGCGGACGCCTCACCCCCGCCCTCGGCGTGGTAGCAGTCACCGTCCGCGACCACGGAGATCACCCGCGCGTGGCAGTACGCGTGGACGGTGAAGGTCATGTCCTCGCCGCGCCGCTGCGTCTCGTCGAAGCGGATGGCGTGCCGTTCCAGGAAGTCCCGGCGGAAGAGCTTGAAGCAGGACAGATCGTCGTAGACGGCGGTTAAGGCGGCCCTGTCGGCGCTCTCCCGCACCCCCTGGCGCACACCGGCGACCTTCCCCACGACGACGTCGGCGCCGTTCCGGTCGGCCGCGGCGACCAGGCGCGCCAGCGCGTCGGGGGCGAGGTGGTCCCCCGCGTCGCAGAAGAAGACGTATCTGCCGGCCGCCCGCTCCAGTCCGCGGTTGCGGGCGCCGCCGGGCGTGCCGGGCTGGGCGTCCTGGATCACGGTGATCAGCCGGGGGTGGTGCGCGGCATAGAGGCCGAGCAGCGCCCGGGTTCCGTCCCGCGAGCCGCCGTCGACCACGATGATCTCCTTGGCGACCCGCTGCACGAGCAGCGAAGTGAGGCAACGGTCGAGTGACGCCCGGCGGTTGTACGCCGGGACGACGACGCTGACGTCGATCCCCCGATCGGCGCGCTGGTCACTCCCCGTATCCATCGTCCTTCATTATGTGCCGACCACCCGTCCCAACCCCGCCTTCGCCGCGCCGGGCTCGTCTCACCGTCGCGGCCGGGACCGGCGGCGGGCCGTCCGAGTGGCGGGTGCGGCGCGCGACGCGGCAGACTGAGCGCTCATCGAGTCACCGGGGGTTTCGCGTAGATGCGCACCGCGTTGTTCCCAGAGGGTTTCGTCTGGGGAGTGTCCACGTCCGCGTTCCAGATCGAGGGCGCCACCGACCGCGACGGCCGGGGCCCCTCCATATGGGACGCCTTCGCGGGCGGGGCCTATGGCGACCCGGCCTGCGACCACTACGCGCGCCACCGCGAGGACGTCCGGCTGATGCAGGACCTGGGCATCGCCGCCTACCGGTTCTCGGTCAGCTGGCCACGCGTGCTGCCTGAGGGGCACGGCCGCGTCAACGGCCCGGGGCTCGACTTCTACGACAGGCTCGTGGACGAGCTGCTGGAGGCGGGCATCGCGCCGTACGCGACGCTGTACCACTGGGACCTGCCGCAGGCGCTGCAGGACCGCGGGGGGTGGACCTCACGCGAGGTGCCCCGCCACTTCGCCGACTACGCCCGCGTGGTGTACGACAGGATCGGCGACCGCGTGGACACCTGGTTCACGTTCAACGAGCCGTGGGTCGCCGCCTTCCTCGGCCACGCCTCGGGAGCGCACGCCCCGGGCGTGCGGTCGGCGGCCGACGCCTTCGTCAGCGCCCACCACATGCTGCTCGCGCACGGGCTGGGCCTGGAGGCGCTGCGCGCGCAGGGCGCCGCCAGGGCCGGCGTCGTGCTGAACCTCTCCCCCGTCCTCACCCCCGCGCAGCTCGGGGACATGTCCGTCGACATCCCCGAAGAGGACGCCGAGGCGGTGGCGAGGATCGACGCCCTGCACAACCGGCAGTTCCTGGAGCCGGTGCTGCGCGGCCGCTACCCCGCCGACCTGCTGCCCCTGATCGAGAAGACCGCCGGGCTCGACCACGTCCACGACGGGGACCTCGATCTCATCGGGCGGCCCATCGACCTGCTGGGGATCAACTACTACACGCCCATCGCGGTGCAGGCCCAGCCCAGCGCCGCGGCCGACCCGGCCTTCCCGGGCAGCGAGGGCGTCCTGTTCTGCAGCGTGCCCACGGCCGTCACCGCCATGGGCTGGCCCATCATGCCGAGCGGCCTGTCCCTGCTCCTGCGACGCCTGTCCGAGGAGTATCCCGAGACCGACCTGATGATCACCGAGAACGGCGCCGACTTCGAGGACGTCGTGACCGGCGACGGCATCCACGACGTCGACCGGATCAGCTTCGTGGAGGAGCACCTGCGGGCCCTGCGGGACTCGATCGACCAGGGCGCCCGGGTCCGCGGCTACCTGCTGTGGTCGCTGCTCGACTGCGTCGAATGGGCGGACGGCTACCGGCGCAAGTTCGGCATCGTCCACGTCGACTTCACCACCCAGCGGCGGCTGCTCAAGGACAGCGCGCTGTGGTATCGCGACGTCATCAAGCGCAACGGGCTCGGCGCGGAGCGGCCGAAGCGGCCCACTCTCGAGACCGTCGCCGCCCGCGCGGGCGTCTCCCGGGCCACGGTCTCGCGGGTCGTGAACGGGGAGACGTCGGTCAGCCCCGACGTGCGCGCCGCCGTGCTGCGCGCCGTCCAGGAGCTGGGATATGTGCCCAACGCCGCCGCCAGGAGCCTGGTCACCCGGCGGACCGACTCGGTCGCGCTCGTCCTGTCGGTCCCCCGGCACGGCGGCGAGGCGCTGACCTCCGCCGTCGTCCAGTACGTCACCAGCGTCCTGGAAGGAGCGGGCAAGCAGATCACGCTCATGCTCGCCGACACGGTCGAGAGCCATCGGCGCATCATCCGGCATGTGGAGGCGCGGCAGGTGGACGGGGTCGTGCTGGTCCCTCCGGACGGCCCGGACACGCTCACCGAGCGGCTCGCCCGCACCGGAGTGCCGGTCGTGCTGCTCGGCAAGCCCGCGATCGCCTCCCTCGTGCCGCACGTGGACGTGGACAACGCGGGCGGCGCGAGGGCGGCCACCAGGCACCTGCTCGACCGGGGCCGCCGCCGCATCGGGGTGATCTGCGGCCCCATGGATCTCGTCGCCGTACAGGACCGCCTCGCCGGGCACCTGGCCACGCTCCACGAGGACGGGTTGCGGCCGGTGATCGCGCTCGCCGGTCTGGACAGCGGGTCGGGCGCCGCCGCGGCCCGCGAGCTCCTGTCCGGCGACCAGGACCTGGACGCCGTGTTCGCCACCTCGGACGAGCTGGCGATCGGGGCCATGGAGGCGGCGCGTGAGGAGGGACTGCGGGTGCCGGAGGACCTGGCGATCGTCGGCTTCGGCGACATCCACGCCGCCTCCTGCACGACCCCGGCGCTCACGACCGTCCGAGTGCCCGTCGCGGACCAGGCCCTGGCCCTGGCGCGCCTGCTCCTGTCCCGCCTCGACGGCCGCCACACCAGCCCCGTCGTCCTCCCCACGCGCCTGGTGGTCCGCGCCACCACGTGACCCTCTACCAGGGATCGGGCCCTCCTCCGAGCTGAACGTGCCGGTCGGGCCGCCGGGCGGAAGGGTCGCCATCCGCCCGGCCACCGGCGGCGTTGTTGACCAGCACGTCGAGCCGCGTCCAGGGCGCACAGTCTCGGAGCGATCACTTGGAGCCGCCTGAGAGCTCACTTGGACCAGTCAAGGGAACGCTCCGGGGGTGACCGAGTAGCGCAGGAGGAGGGGCTGTGATGAGCGAGACCATCGCCGGAGTCGCCGTTCCCGACTCGACGCTCGCCACCGAGGCGACCGAGCTGGTGCGGGAGGCGGCGCCCCCGCTCCTCTACCACCACTCGCGCCGGGTGTTCCTGTTCGGGTCGTTGCGGGGCCGGCGGCTCGGGCTGCGGGCCGATCCCGAACTGCTCTACGTCGGGGCGATGTTCCACGACCTCGGGCTCACCGAGCGATATCGGCGTACGGACCAGCGGTTCGAGATCGACGGCGCCGACGAGGCCCGCCGGTTCCTCGCCTCCCACGGGGTGCCCGAGGACGACGTGCGCAAGGTGTGGGAGGGCATCGCCCTGCACACCACACCGGAGATCCCCTACCGGCTGGAGCCCGAGGTGGCCCTGGTGACCGCGGGGGTGGAGACCGACGTGCTCGGCATCGGGTACGCCGATCTGGCCCCCGAGGACGTCGCCGCGGTCGTCGCCGCCCATCCGCGTCCCGACTTCAAGCGGCAGATCCTGGCGGCGTTCACCGAGGGGTTCAAGGATCGTCCCGACACCACGTTCGGCACCGTCAACGCCGACGTGCTGGAGCACTTCGTGCCCGGGTTCCGGCGCATCGACTTCGTCGAGGTGATCCAGGGCTCCGCCTGGCCCGAGTAACGGCCTGCCATCGATCTTTCGCGCCGTACGGCATAGGTTGTCTGGTGTCGTCCCCCGGTGCGAAGGCAGGTTTCTGTGACTCACGAACTCAGCCACGAGCGGTTCGAGACCCTCAAGCGCGAATTCGAGACGATCGACGGCGACGGCGACGGCTTCATCACCGAGGCGGAGCTGCGGTCACACTTTCCCGACCTGCCGCCGGAGGCGATCGGCGCGCTCGACCGGGACGCCGACGTGGACGCCGACGGCCGGTTCTCCCTGGAGGAGTTCATCCGCCTGACCGGCGCGCGCGACTGAAGCGCCGCACGAGACCCGCAAAAAACTGCGCCACACGCAAATTTACGTCTCGCGCATCTTTGCGTCACACGCAAGTAGTTGTATGGTGATCCTTGTGAGCAGGGAAGGCGAGCGCCCGGGGCTGCGCGAGCGCAAGAAGCAGGAGACGCGCATCGCGCTGAGCTGGGCGGCGATCCGGCTCGCCGTGGAGCGCGGGCTGGAGAACGTACGTGTGGAGGACATCGCCGCGGAGGCGCGCGTGGCTCCGCGGACCTTCAACAACTACTTCTCCAGCAAGGGCGAGGCGATCGCCGCCAGGCACCTCGACCGTGCCCGCCTGATGGCACAGGAGCTGCGCCGCCGCCCGGCGTCGGAACCCCTGTGGGAGGCCATCAAGATCGCCGTGGTCACCCAGCTCGCTATGGGTGAGGAATACGACGCCGGGCAGCCGGACCAGCAGTGGCAGACGGGCGTCCGGCTCATGATCAGCGAGCCCTCGCTGCAGGGCGAGATGCTCAAGGCCAACGCCATCGCCGAGGACGAGCTGGCCGCGGCCATCGCCGAGCGGACCGGCACCGACGTCGCCCGCGACCTCTACCCGCGCCTGGTGGCGGGCGCAGCGGGGGCGGCGATCAGGGTGGCGATGGACCAGTGGTTGCGGGCCGACCCGCCGGTGCCCGTCAGACCGCTCATCGAGGACGCGCTCGACCGGCTCGCCGCCGGACTGCCCGAGCCCTGACAGAAAGACGCCCCAGCTCCCGCTGGGGCGTTCCCGAACTCGCGATGTGACGTGCCGCGCCGGCACGCCGCTCGGCCTTCCACGCCCTGACGCGGGCGCCGTAAGCACCCGGCGCCGTTCCTTCCATTCACCCTGCCTTCCATTCGCCATGCCGCGAATTCGCCATGCCCGCCGAATCCCCAAGGAGGACCGCCATGACCGCCGACGTCGTGATCGCCGGAGCCGGACCGAACGGGCTCATGCTCGCCTGCGAGCTGAGCCTGGCCGGAGTGCGGCCGATCGTGCTGGAACGCCTGCCCGGGCGTACGGAGGAGAACCGGGCCAACGGACTGGTCGGCCAGGTCGTACGCGCCCTCGACCGGCGCGGCCTGTACGAACGACTGAGCGGCAGCCCCGAGCCGCCCCGGCCGAGCCCTGTCTTCGTGTTCGGCGCGATGCCGCTCGACCTGGGCAGGCTCGACGACAATCCGATGTACGGCCTGCCGGTGCCGCAGCGCCGCATCGAGCAGGTGCTGGAGGAGCGCGCGCTCGAACTCGGCGTGGAGATCCGCAGGGGACACGAGCTGACCGGGCTCTCCCAGGACGAGGACGGCGTCACCGTGGAGATCGCCGGACCCGAGGGGCCCTACCGGCTCCGAACCCGCTACCTTGTCGGCGCGGACGGCGGGCACAGCGTCACCCGCAAGCTGTGCGGCATCGGCTTTCCCGGGGTGACCAGGGACGACTCGGTCTCCCGGGGCGCGCACGTCAGCATGCCCGCCGAGCTGATCGACCCGGTCACCGGCGGGCTGAACGTGCCCGGCTACGGGCCGATCCCCCCGTTCATGCACCACCGCACCGACCACGGCCTGTTCGTGTACGGGCCGTTCCCCACCGGGACGCTCGTCAACACCACCGAGTGGCACCAGGACGGCGGCGACCAGCCGATGAGCCTCGACGAGCTGAGGGAGAGCGTGCGCCGCGTGCTCGGCGTCGACCTGCCGTTCGGCCCGCCCGAGGGCCCGGGCCCGCATCAGTTGCGCCGCCTGACCGGCGGCAACACCCGCCTGGCCGAGCGGTTCCGGGACGGCCGGGTGCTGCTGCTGGGCGACGCCGCGCACGTGCACAGCGCGATCGGCGGCCCCGGCCTCAACCTGGGCCTGCAGGACGCGGTCAACCTCGGCTGGAAGCTGGCCGCCGAGATCCACGGCTGGGCCCCGCCCGGCCTGCTCGACACGTACGAGTCCGAGCGGCGCCCGGCCGCGGAACGCGTCGTCATGCACACGCAGGCGCAGTCGGCGCTGATCGCCCCCGGGCCGGCGGTGACCGCGCTACGCGCGCTGTTCACCGAGTTGCTGCGCGACGAGCGGACCACCAAGCACATCGCGGACATGATGTCCGGCGCGGACATCAGGTATGACCTCGAAGGAACTCATCCCCTCACCGGGCGGCCGGCCCCCGACCTCGTCCTGGAGACGGAGACCGGCTCCGTACGGCTGGCCGAGCTGACCAGGACCGCCCGGCCGCTGCTCCTCGACCTGACGCCGGACAAGGCGCTGGCCGGGGCCCTCGACGGCCGGCGCGACCGCGTGGACCTCGTCACCGCGAAGACGAGCCGGGACGGCCTCCCGACCGCGCTGCTGCTGCGCCCCGACTGCTATGTGGCCTGGGCGTCGAACTCCCCCAGCCCGGACGTGAAGGAGCGCGACGCTCTCCGTACGGCCCTGGCCTCGGCCTTCGGCGTCGCCCGCTGAGAGGTCAGGCGAAGGCGGCCAGCACCGCCTCGGTCGTGTCGACCTGCGCGATCCGCGGCAGGATCACCCCGAGAGAGTTCTCGTGGGCCGAGGCGACCAGGTCGGTGACCGCGTCGGAGGCCACCGCGATCTCGTAGCCCCGCTCGCGGGCGCCGCGCGCGGTGGACTCCACGCCGATGCTGGTGGAGATCCCCGCCAGCACGATCCCCGTGATCTTCCTGCGACGCAGTTGCAGGTCGAGTTCGGTGCCGTGGAAGGCGTCCCAGCCCCGCTTGGTGATCCGGATGTCGGTCGGCCCGTCCGGCACCCGCTCGTCGTACTCGGCGAAGTCCGGCGCGGGTGCGATCGCGGGCCCGGGCGCGTCCGTCCGGGCCCGCAGCACGTCGCCGCCGTCCGGGGAGAACGCCACCCGCACGCGTACGGCCGGAAGGCCCCGCTCGCGGGCGGCCCCCGCCAGCCGGGCGGCGTTGGCGACGACCTCGGCGGCCGGATGGGCGGTGGGCAGGGCGGTGATCCCCTTCTGCAGGTCGATCAGGACGACGGCCGTGCGGTCGTCGAGCAGTGACACAGGCATGTGCGCTCCTCAGAAATAGACAGCCGAACTGTACAGCCATGCTGAATAGATTGCCAGCAAGGCTGTCTATCTCGGTTACGCTGAGCTCATGAGGGACGCGTCCGAGGTCGCCGCCGAGCTGCGGCTCGTGGTCGGGCAACTGGTCAGGCGGGTACGCGAGGACGACCCGATGCCTCCGGGGGTGATCGCGGTGATCGGCCTGCTCGGCCGGCAGGGCCCGATGACCACCAGCGAACTGGCCGCCGCCCGGCGGGTGCGCCCGCAGTCGATGGCCCGCACCGTCGGCCAGCTGATCGACCAGGGGCTCGCCGAACGCGGCACACACCCCGTCGACGGCCGCAAGGCCCCCGTCTCGCTGACCGCCGCCGGGCTCGACGCCCTGGAACAGGTGCGCGCCCGGCGCGCCGACTGGCTCGCCGACGCGATCGAGGACACGCTGTCCCCCGCCGAGCGGGAGACGCTGGCGGGCGCGGTGGACCTGGTTCGCCGCCTGGTCGACTGGGAGCCGCCCGGGCCGCGCCACAGGACGTGAGCCCGTCCGCGTCGGTCGGCGCGGGGTCGTGAGGGTCCGTCATGGCCCCGGGCGTCAACGGGCCTCACGGCGAACGATCGCTCGCGAAGACGAACCCTGGGCGATTCTCAGAGGAGCGGCCAGGTGCGCAGGGCGGCGTCGGCCATCTCCTGGAGTTCATCCCGGCCGACACCGCTCGCGGCTTGCACAGCGATGCCGAACGCCAGGGTGGTGATGTAGCGCGCCAGTAGCCCCGGATTGATATCCGGAGGCAGGTCGCCGTCGTCGACGGCTCGCTGGAATCGCTCTCGGAGCCGGGAGCAGCCGTTGTTGCGCCAGGCTGCGAGAAGGTCACGGACTCCACGTCCGGAGTCGCTGGCGGCCAGGGCGCCCTGGACGCCCAGACACCCGTGGGGTTGGGCCGGGCGGGTCGTGGTTCGGACGGCGCCGGCCAGGATCGCGGTGGCGACGCCGAGGGCGGTCGGCTCCTCCAGGGCCCGTGCCAAGTATGAGCTCGGGCCTTCGGTGTAGCGCTCCAGGGCCTTGCGGAACAGCTCTTCCTTGTTGCCGAAGGCTGCGTACATGCTTTTGGCGGAGATGCCCATCGCTTCGGTCAGCCTGGCCAGGCTGGCCCCCTCGTAGCCGTGCTCCCAGAAGACCAGCATGGCGCGCTCGAGAGCGTCGTCGGCGTCGAATCCTCGCGGCCGGCCGATGGGGCCGCTCTGTTTGGTCTTCACGCCCGCAGCCTACCCCTTCTGCAGCGATCGCTGTAGAAGTGCTACCGTTCGATTTCGGCAGCGATCGCTGCAGAAGTCGAAAGAGGTTGTTCACATGGGACTGCTTGAGGGGAAGACCGCTCTCGTCACCGGGGGCGGCACCGGAATCGGCCTGGCCAGTGCCGTACGGCTGGCGGCCGAGGGCGCGCACGTGTTCATCACGGCCGGCGCAAGACCGAACTCGACGCGGCCGTGGAAGTGATCGGATCAGCGGCGACCGCGGTGATCGGCGACATCTCGAACCTGGCCGACCTGGACCGGATCTACGAGACGATCCGCAGCCGGGGGCGGGGCCTGGACGTGCTGTTCGCGAATGCCTCCGTCGCCGAGTTCAGGACGCTTGAGCAGGTCTCCGAGGAGCACTTCGACACCCTCTTCGGCATCAACGTCCGGGGCATGCTGTTCACCGTCCAAAAGGCGCTGCCCCTGCTCAACGACGGCGCTTCGGTGATTTTGAACGGCTCCACCAGCGTGGACGCCGGCGCGGAGGCGTTCGGCGTGTACGCGGCGACCAAGGCCGCCACCCGTTCGTTCGCGCGGACCTGGGCCAACGAACTCAAGGGACGCGGCATACGGGTCAACACCATCACGCCGGGCCCGACCGACACCCCTGGTTTGTCGGGTCTCGTCGCCGACCCGGAGCAGGCCGAAGGCTTCAAGCGGCAACTGGCCGCGCAGGTGCCGCTGGGCCGGCTCGGGCGCCCGGAGGAGATCGCCGCCGCGGTGGCCTTCCTCGCCTCCGAGCAGAGCAGCTTCATCACCGGTTCGAGCCTGTACGTCGACGGCGGCCTGAACCAGATCTGAGTTCCACGGCCGCACATCCGGCGAGGATGGCGCCGGCCGGCCGGGCTCGCTCAGGCGGGCGAGCCGGCCCCGACGGCGCCCCAGCCGCGGCGTCGTCAGCCGGTCGCGCCGGACAGCTCCGGGTTCTGCTGGCGGATGGGCGTGAAGAACGCGGCGACCGAGATCAGCAGGCAGGCCGCGCCGGCCAGCAGGCAGACCACGGCGACCCCGTGGCGCTGCGCGCCCCAGGTCAGCACGGCCGCCCCCGCCGGGCCCAGCGAGAAGTGGATCGTCCAGAAGGCCGAGGTGACCCTGCCCAGCAGGTGGTCGGGCGTGACCTGCTGGCGCAGCGACATCGAGCAGATCCCGGCCACGCTGACGCAGGCGAGATAGGCGGCGGCCGTCGCCGCGGCCACCGGGACGCCGGTGGACACGCCGAGCCCCATGACGGCGAGCCCGGCGACCGCGATCGCCCCTATCCAGGACGCGCCGAACCCCAGCCGGCGGCGTACGGGACCGACGAGGAGCGAGCCGGCGACCGTGCCCAGCGCGGCGACCGCGAGCACCACCCCCACGGCGCCGTCGGACTGGCCGAGGTCGTGCTTGAGGTGGTAGATCAGCACGTCGGTCAGCCCGAGGGTCAGGAAGATGAAGAACGACAGCAGGACGGTCAGGGCACGCAGCACCGGCTGCCGCCACAGGAAGCGGGCCCCGGCCAGCAGTTCGTGCCAGGGCCCCCGTGCTTCCTTTAATGAGGGCGCCGGCTGCCGCCTGAGCCGGATCAGCAGGATGCCCAGCGCCGAGACCCCGAAGCTGGCCGCGTTGATCGCGATCGCGGCCGTGGGGCCGAACCAGCCCGCCACCACCCCGGCCAGCAGCGGCCCGCCGACCCCCGCCGCGGCGGCGGTGGCGCCCAGCCGCCCGTTGGCCTCGGTGATCCGGTCCGCGTCGACCAGGCCCCGCACCGCCGTCACGTACGCGACCTGGAAGACCATGCCGATCGCCTCACTGGCCGGCAGGACCACGTAGAGCAGCCAGACCTTCGGCCCGAAGGCCCAGGCGACCGGGACGATGCCGTACAACACCATCCTCGCCACATCGCACCAGATCAGCAGCCGTCTGCGGTCGAGCCGGTCGACGAGGACCCCGGCGAAGACCCCCGCCGCCACCGACGCGGCGCTCGCCAGGCCGGTCAGCAGGCCCATCTGCGCAACCGATCCGGTCACGTGCAGCACGAGCAGGGGCACGGCGATGAGGGCGAACGAGTCCCCTGCGACCGACAGCGTCTGGGACGCCCAGAACACGGAGAAATCCCGGTTACGCCACAGTTGCGATCCTTCTGCCACCGCACCATGCTGCCGTACGCGGATCAGGCGCGGGGGCGGCGGACGACGGGGACGGGCTGGCCGCGGCGGGCGGCCTCGGCCTTCAGGCGCTTCCTGAGCATCCTGCCCTGGCCGAGGAACGAGCGGTTCCGCTCGCGGCGGTTCCCGGGAAGGCTCCAGTCGTTCAGGGCTCGCTCGACCCGTACGGCCAGCCGGTCGCCCTCCCCCGTCGCGGTCCCGACGAGCACCACGTTCTCCTGCCACTCCAGCCCTGGGCCGTGCCGGTGGAAGGTGAGGCAGACCGGCCCGGCGACGGCCTCGACGCCCGCGGGCAGCAGCAGGTCGAAGCCCGCCTCGGTGCGTACGGCCGAGCGGGTGCGCACGGCCATCGGCATGCCGCCGGCGTCGACCATGGTGACGACGGGCTCGCCCAGGCGGGCCGCGCGGCCGGCGAAGGGCCGCCAGTCCGCCGGCGCGACGGACGGCTCGGCAGCCGGGGGCCGTTCGGAGCGGGGTCGGAGACGGGCGCGGCCGCCTCACCGGGCCGGGTCCACACCTCCGGAGTTCCGGACAGGTCGCCCTCGGGCCACCAGACGATTCTCTCCGGGGTGACCTCCACATAGATGCGGGCGAAGTACCACCCCAGCCGCTTCGTCAGGAACCACGGCATCCCCGCGAACCCGGAGCCCGTCTTGGCCAGGGAGTCCCGGACGTACCTGTCGGTGTTGGCCTGCAGATCGGCGTCGCGTACGGCGGCACGGCCCTGCACGAGGACGACGGGCGGCCGGTCGAGGCCGCTGCCCTCGGCGGAGGAGTACAGCAGCGCGACGCGCGGGTCGCGGCGGGCCCGCTCGGCCTTGTCGGGATAGGTGAGGCCGGTGGTCACGTCGAGCGTGCCGCCCGCGCCGACGTACGGCGTGACCGGCCAGGTGACGGGCCGTCCGTCGCGGGTGAGCGAGGCGTACTCGCAGACGACGGCGCGGTCGAACAGTTCGGCCGCCTCGCGCGGCCAGGTGGTCAGGGTGGTCATCACGGCTCCAGAGGTGCGGGCAGGGAGGTGGAGGCGCCGTACAGCCGGGCGAACCGCCGCTGGTAGGCGGGCCACCAGAACAGGCGGAACATCAGGCGGGCCACGATCGGCAGGTCCGCGAAGGAGGCCGCGAGCAGGGCGGGGTCGGCGCTGGAGGCGAGCCAGCCGAAGACGACGGGGATCCTGCGGCGGCCGAAGTCGGCCGTCGCCTTGCGCTTGTCCGCCTCGATGTCGTCGGGTGTGAGATGCCGGAGCATCAACGGCACGGCCGTGCGCTCCTCGTGGTCGAGGTGCTCGTTGAGCAGCTCGTGCAGCCGCCGCAGAGCGGGAGCGCGCTCCGGCAGGGGCGTCGCGCGGTCGGCGGCGGCCGCCACGAGCGGGTCGAGCACGGCGTGCTCGGACTCCAGCTCGGCCAGCGCGTCCGCCGCCTCGGGGGCGTGACTCACGAGCTTGGGCCACAGCGTGGTGTCCTCGTGGGTGTGGTGGGCGTGGAGCATCTCCAGCAGGAGCGCGAGCTGCTCCTCCAGCAGTTCCTCGTGCTCGCCGTCCCGGGGGCCGCGGCACGCCTCGGCGAGGCGGCCGAACTCCGCCCGGAACCCGGCGTGCATCAGCAGGAAGCCGGCGAGGTGCTCTTGTGTGATCATCTGTTCCCTCACTTCGGTTGGGAACAGCGTGGGTTTCCTGCCCTTATGAGCACTTGTCGAGGGCTTGTCGAGCCCTTGACAGCCAGTAGCCCGCGCCCGCCTCCTCCAGGATGCGCACGGCCTCCCGCAGATGGGCCCGCGCTCCCGCGCGGTCCCCGAGCGCCAGCAGCGCCTCGCCCAAGTGACCGTCGTACGCCCCTTCGACGGTGGTACAGGTGCCGTTCACGTGCAGCAGGCCGGCGAAGGGACGGAACGCGTCGTAGACCTCCCGCACGACGTCCAGCTCGCCGAGCCGGATCGCCGCGTGCAACCGGCACATGGTGGCCATCGCCCAGTGGTAGTCGCGCGGCGGGAGAGGGGTCTCACGCAGCAGCCGCAGAGCACGCTCACGCTCGCCCAGGTCCGCCAGCGCGTACGCCAGGACGTAGGCGAGCCCCGCCAGGCCCGTACGCCGGAGCATCTCCTCGATCCACTCCACCTCCGCGCCGAGGCGGTCCTCCTGCAGGAGCGTCTCGGCCCGTATGGCGAGCATGCCCACCTCGAAGTACGCGAGGTCGGAGAAGGACAACGTCGCCCTGACGGGCTCGAAGTGGCGGGTCGGGTCGGGCACGCCCTGGAACAGGTCGAGCCCCACGTGCGCGATCGCCGCCTGCAGCGCCAGCGTCGGGTTGTGCAGGTCGCGCAGCAGCGCGTCGGTCTCCGTCAGCAACTCGCGAGCGTCCGCCACCCGGCCGTACTCGACGAGATGAGCGACGAGGTGGAGCTGTGCGATCACTGTGAGCTGGGACGACAGGTCCGGCTCCGCCAGGAGGCGCCGCGAGGTCTCGGCCAGTTGGTCGATGAAGTCCTGCCCCTGCATGGCGAGCAACCGCAGATGGAGCACGCGCCGCAGCAGCGCGGGGTCGCCCAGTCGCTCGGCCGCCTCCACCGCCTGCGACGAGACCCGGTCGACCTCGTCCTCGCCGCCGGTCTGGGCCAGCACGACGGCCCGCACGGCCTGCGCGGACGCCCAGGCGGGGATGTTTCGCGGCAGCTCGCGCACGGCGCGGTCCATCGACTCCTGCAGCACACGCACGTCCAGGCCGTGCCGGAAGGGGACCCAGACACCATGCCCCATCGCGATGTCGGCGGCCCTGACGGCCTGCTCCAGGTCGTCTCCGGCGAGGGCCAGCGCCTGTTCGACCGCCTCGTAGCCCTCGTCGTACCGCCCGGCGGCGTAGCGGCTCTCGGCCAGCCCGACCGCGAGCTCGAACCGCTCGGCCGCCTCCGCCCCGGCGAGCTCGGCCGCCGCCAGCGCCTCCTGCCACGAGGTGGCCGCGTCGTCGAGCGCGTGCCTGCGCATGGCCGCACGCGCGGCACGGGCGGCGTAGTCCATCGCCATGCGGGCAGGCTCCGGGCCCAGCTCGGCCGCCGCCAGCCAGTGCCGCGCGATGGTCGCCGCCTGGTCGTCCCGGTCGCCGTACGCGCGGGTGAGCACGCCGGCCAGCCGCGCGTGCGCGCCCGCCCGCCAGAGGCGGGAGCGGCGCGACAGCAACGCGTCGGTCACCAGGGCGTGCGCGAACGCGTATCCGCCCAGCCTGGCGCCCGACTCGCGGATCAGACCGGCCGCGAGCGCCGCGTCCAGCGACGGCACCAGGTCGCCCAGGTCGCGCCCGGCGACCTCGGCCATGACCCGCGCCTCGAACTCGTCGCCCGCGACCGCGGCCAGCTCCAGCAGGGCGGCCGTCTCCTCCCCCAGCCCGGCCACCCGGTGCAGCACGACGTCGAGCACGCCCTGCGGCAGCTCCTCGCCCGCCCGGGCAAGCTCGGCGAGGAAGAACCGGGTTTCCCCCGGTGCGGCCGCGCAGTTCCCCGGCCTTCCGGCTGCCCGGGTCGCGGCCGGACAGCTCCCGCACGAGCGCGCGCACCTCCTCGGTCGCGAGCCCGTCGAGCCCCAGCCTGCGCGCGCCGAGCCGGGACAGCGCCGACAGGGTGGCGGTCAGCGACGACGCCTCGTGCCGCCGGAAGCTGGCCACGACAAGCAGGCCCGGCCGCGCGGTGGACGCGACGTGGACCAGCAGGCGCAGCGTCGCGTCGTCGGCCGCGTGGACGTCCTCCAGGACGACGGCCACCGGACCGAGATCGGCCAGGAACGTCCCGACCGCCTCGAAGAACCGCAGCCGCGCCCCCTGCGCGTCGTACGCCGGGATCGCCTCCACCCCGCCCGACAGGAACGTGCGGACCTCCTCGGGCAGGACGGCGCCGGGCGCCGCGTCCGCGAGGTCGCGCAGCACCTGCTCCCACGGCCACAGGGCGGGCGCCGTCTCGTGGTCCGGGCTCGACCCCCACCCCACCGGGACGCCGGCCGTCGCGCGGAACCTCCTGAGCAGGCTCGTCTTGCCGACACCCGGCTCCCCGTCCACGAGCACGACCTGCGGGGCCGTGGACGCCGCCTTCACTGCGCCGGCCAGGAACTCCAGCGCGCTCTCACGTCCCACGAACGGCCCGTCGTCCGCGCGTCGCCCAGGGTCTCGTCGTCCGGGGTCGGATCGTCTGGGGGGCGGCGCGGCGGGCCTCGCCGCCGCGGTCAGCGCGGCGTCCTGGCGCAGCACGGCGGTCTCCAGCTCGCGCAGCCGGAGGCCGGGATCGATGCCCAGCTCGCCCGCCAGCACCTCGCGCACCCTGCGCAGGCACTCCAGCGCCGCCGCCTGACGGCCCGACCGATAGTGAGCCAGCGTGAGCAGTTCCCAGGCCCGCTCCCGCAGCGGGTGGTCGTGCACGAACGGTTCGAGCCGCGCGACCACGTCCGTGTGGCGGCCCAGCTCCAGCAGCGCCTCCGCCAGTCCTTCGACCGCGTCGAGCCGGAGCTGCTCCAGACGGGCGATCTCCGGCCGCGCCCACTCCTCGGACCGCACGTCGGCGTACGCGTCGCCCCGCCACAGGGCGAGCGCCTCGGTGAGCACGGCCGCCGCCCGCTCGTGCCGTCCCTCGCCCAGGTGCCCCGACCCCGTGGACACGAGCACGTCGAAGTCCCGCGTGTCGAGGTTGATCCCGCCGGTCATCAGGCCGTACCCGTCGGCCGCGCTGACCAGGACCGTGGCCGGAGCCCCGGCCTTCCGGCCGGGCTCCAGGCGGCGGCGCAGGTTGGAGACGTACACCTGAAGGCTGCCCTGCGCGCTCGCGGGCGGGCTGCCGCCCCAGAGCCGGTCGGCCAGCACGTCCGCCGGGAGCACCCGATCGGCGTTCATCACGAGGAGGGCCAGGAGCGCTCGCTGCTTGGGCGGCCCGGCCGGCACGGCCTGCCCCGCCACGACGAGTTCCATGGGACCGAGGACGTTCAGCCGCACGGGCCAATGGTAGGGAGACGGCGTGAACCGGTCCAGCCGTTGCATCCCCGGCCAACCAGACGACACCGGCAGGGATACGATCGCCCGGCGGCGCGGACCGCGACGGCCGGGACACATGCCAAGGAGAGGGGCGCATGGCGGACCAGGACACCACGATCCGGCTCATCAGGGTGGACGACGCCGAGGTGATCGCGGCGCACCGCGCCCGCGACAGGCGGGCGTACGCCGCCTGGGAACCGGCCCAGCCGGACGAGTTCTACACGGCGGCCGGGCAGCGCCGGCGCATCGAGACGCTGCTCGACGAGCACGGCCGAGGCGAGCGCTGGCCCGCGGTCATCCTCGCGGACGGCGAGGTCGTCGGCCAGGTGACCGTGAGCACGATCCTGCGCGGCCCCTTCCGCAAGGGCTTCCTCGGCTACTGGGTCGCCTCGGCCTGCAACGGCCGGGGGCACGCGACCCGGGCGGTGGGCCGGATACTCACCGTGATGGCCGAGGAGCTCGGACTGCACCGCGCGGAGGCACACACCCGGATGGAGAACCTGGCCTCGCAGCGGGTGCTGCGCGCCAACGGTTTCCGCCCCTGGGGGGTCGCCCACGCCCACATCTTCCTCGACGGCGCATGGCATGACGAGGTGTTCTGGGAGCGGACGCTGGACGAGCCGCCCTCGTCTTGACCATTTCCTGGGACACCAGTTGCACGCCCCCGGCGCGTCGTGCGCCGCCGTATGACCATGACCCCGAAACTCACTCTCCGTAATCGACTCACGGAGGAGGAGTTCGTGGTCTCAATCGACCGTCGGGGATTCGCCAAGCTGGCCGGGCTGGGCGCGGTGGGATCGGTCATGAGTCCGTCCCTGGGCACGGCCCCCGCCTCGGCGGCGCGCGCGCCGTACGCGGGAGAGCGCTGGCAGACCTGCCTTCGGGTGGCGCGCGACCACCTGCTCGTCGACGGGAACGGCAACGACCTCAAGCACCGATACCTGCGGGTGCTCATCGACGACGGCCTGCCCAGGACCCGTACGCCCAAGAAGGTCCTGGTCGTCGGGGCCGGCATCTCCGGCCTGGTGGCCGCGACGCTGCTGAAGCGGGCCGGGCACCACGTCACCGTCATCGAGGCCAACGGCAACCGGATCGGCGGCCGGATCAAGACCTTCCGGACGGGCTTCCGGGACCGGCGGCAGTACGCCGAGGCGGGGGCCATGCGGATCCCGGACTTCCACCCGCTGACGCTGGCGCTCATCGACAAGCTGGGGATCACGCGCCGGCCCTTCTACAACGTCGACGTGCCGCCCGGCGCCGTGCCCCGCGGTCCGGTGCCGCCGGTCGTCTACACCTCGTACTCGGGACAGGTGTGGCGCTCCGGCCCGCCCAAGGGCGCCTTCACTGCGCCCCCGCGCATGAACCACACGTTCATCCACGTCAACGGCATCACCCAACGGCGCGACGAGTACGCCAAGGACCCCCGGAAGATCAACGCGTCGTTCGGCCTCAGGGACGACCGGACCGCGGCCGGGATCCTCGACGCCGCCCTGGACCCGGCGAGGGACTACTTCTCCGTACGCAGGGGCGACAAGCGGGTCGACAAGCCGCTGCCCGAGCAGATCGAGGGCTGGGCCCGGCTGCTGTACGACTTCGACGGCTACTCGATGTACGCCTACCTCAAGGAGCACGCGAAGCTCGGCGACGAGGCGATCGACGCCATCGGCACGCTGGAGAACCTCACCTCCCGGCTGCCGCTGTCGTTCATGCACACGTTCCTCACCCGCAGCCTCGTCAACCCGGCCGTGACCTACTGGGAGATGGCCGGCGGCAGCAGGGAACTGCCGTACGCGCTGGAGCCGGGCCTGCGCGACGAGATCCGCATGGACCGCAGGGCCGTACGGATCGAGACGACCGGCCGGGGCGTGCGCATCTCGACGGTCAGCGAGGCGGGCAGCACGGAGTCGGAGTTCACCCGGCAGACGCCGCGGGAGACGTTCGAGGGCGACGTGGCGATCATCACGGTCCCGTTCTCCGCGCTGCGCCACGTCGAGATCGCGCCGGCCCTGTCCTACCGCAAGCGCCGCTCGATCATGGAACTGCACTACGACTCCGCAACCAAGGTGCTGCTGGAGTTCAGCAAGCGCTGGTGGGAGTTCACCGAGGAGGACTGGAAGCGCGAGCTCGGCGGCCGCTACCGCCCCGGGCCGGTGACGCACGTGACGGGCGGCGGGTCGGTCTGCGACAACGCCAACCGGTTCATCTACTTCCCCTCGCACCCGGTGCCGGGCAGCGACGGCGGCGTCGTGCTGGCCAGCTACTCGTGGGCCGACGACGCGACCCGCTGGGACTCGATGGACGACGGGGAACGGTACGGCTACGCGCTGCGCGGGCTCCAGGAGGTGCACGGAGACCGCATCACCGAGTTCTACACGGGCCGCGGCCAGACCCAGAGCTGGATGCGCAACCGCTACGCCTTCGGCGAGGCCGCGGTGTTCACGCCCGGCCAGATGACCGAGATCCACCCGGCCATCGCCGCCGCCGAGGGTCCGCTGCACTTCGCCGGCGAGCACACCTCGCTCAAGCACTCCTGGATCGAGGGTGCGCTGGAGTCGGCCGTACGCGTGGCCCTGGAGGTCAACGGCTGACCCCCGTACTCCCGCGGGGCCCTTCGTGCCCGGGGCCCCGCGGGTTCACGCGGGCGGGCGATCTGGTGGTCACGGCTCGATCTCGGCTCTCATCGGCTGCCAGGGCGAGGCGTCGAACACCAGCATGATCGAGACGATCTTTCCGCCGTCCAGGCGGAAGTGCTCGGCGGTGCGCTGCGTCCCGGCCGGCGTCGCGGTGTGCACGTCGTACACGAGCGTCGCCTCGGCCTCGCCGTACAGCTCGCTGATGAGGTCCACCCCGGTCACGATCGACACGAACCCCGGCAACGTCGCCAGATGCCCGGCCCGGTCGTCGGAGCTGAAGAACGGGCTCTGGAACCGGAAGGGCTCCCCAAGATGCGCCGCGGCGGCGGTCGCGTCCCCGCGGAAACGGGCCTCGTGATACCCGCGTACGGCGCGGCGCGTCTGTTCCCGAGTGGTCGCGTTCACGGCTGCGATCCGTTCTGACGAAGGTGGGCGGCGAGGCGCTGCTGGTTGGCGGCCAGGCGCAGGCACAGGTCGCGCAGGACGACCAGTTCTTCGGGTGCGAACCCCTGGAACAGCGCCTTCATGGCGAGCCTCGACGGCTTGCGGAAGTCCTCGATCCACGCCCTGCCTGCCGGGGTGATCTCGGCGAGGACCGAACGCCGGTCATTCGGGTCGGGGACCCGGCGGACCAGCCCGTCGCGTCCGAGGGTGTCCACCAGGCCGGTGACGTTGCGGGAGCTGACCCCGGCGGCCCGGGCGAGCTCGCCGATGCTGATCCCCTGCTCGCTCGCGGCGAGCCGGATCAGCAGATCGAGAGCGCCCGCGCTGACTCCTCTGCCCTCGGAGCCGTGGGAGCGGAGGCGCTCGACCGCGTGAGACGCGGTGCGGACCGCCGCGCTCGCCTCGAACGCGGGGAGGTCGCCGTCGTCACCGGCGATCCACGCCATCGCCGCCCTGGCTCGCGGGTCGTAAAGGAAGCCGTCAGGATCGCTCGCATAGGTATCTACGTCCTTCATAGTAAGAACGTAGATTAGTACGTACTTCCAGATTTTGCGATCTCTTATTGGAGCCAGGCCGGCAGCCCTGCGCCCGCCCTCAGCAGGGTGGGGCTTCGTCGCAGACGTCCGCCTCCACACAGGCGGCCTCCATGCCGCCGGTGGCCACCTGCTGGAGCAGGCTGTAGAGGGTCTCCCGCTGGTCGTGGTCGAGCGCGCCGAGCACCTCGTCCTCGACCGCCGCCAGCGCGAACTCGGCCTTCGCGAGCCGCTTCGCGCCCGCCTCGGTGAGCTCGACGACGTGCCTGCGGCGATCCTCCGGCGACCGCCGCCGCTCGATCAGCTTCTCGGCTTCCAGGTCGTTGAGCAGCCCGACGACATTCGTCCCGTCCATCTCCAGCGTGCTCGCGAGCGCCTGCTGGGTGCTGCCGCCGCGGTCCCGCAGCACCGTGAGGGCGACGAGGTGACGGGGGCGCAGGCCGAGCGGCGCGAGCACCGACTCGGAACGAAGACGCAGCCGGCGCGCGAGGTGTTCGAGCAGCGCGCCACATCGGTGCACCGGCTGGTTGACGACGGGCAGGGACGTCATGGTCCAACTCTAACCGACTTGACCTGCGACAGACAGAGGACTAATCATTTGTGCAGCACCAATCATCTGTGGAGGGTTAAGAGATGCCTCATCTGCTGCACATCGACGCGAGCATCCAGGGCGAGCGTTCCGTCAGCCGCAAGCTCACCGCGCGGGCCGTCGCCGCCTGGCGCGCCGCGCATCCCGGGGGCACGGTCGCCTACCGCGACCTGGGCAGCGCCCCGCTCCCGCATCTCGACCAGGAGAACGGCCTCGCCCGGATGGTCCCGCCGGAGCAGCACACCCCGGCCCAGGCGGCCTCGTGGGCGTTGACGGAACAGCTGGTCGGTGAGGTGAGGGAGGCCGACACGATCGTGCTCGGGCTCCCGCTCTACAACTTCGGGGCGCCCAGCGCCGTCAAGTCCTGGGTCGACCACCTCATCGCCCCAGGGCTGTCGTACGACCCGGCGACCGGCGAGGGCCTACTGGGCGGGCGTGACTTCCTGGTCCTCGCGAGTCGCGGCGGAGGGTACGGGACGGGGACGCCCCGCGAGGGATGGGACCACGCGGAGCCGTGGCTTCCCCACGGCCTGTCCATGACGGGCCTGCAGCCGCGCTTCATCACGGCAGAGCTCACCCTCGCCTACGTCACACCCTCGATGACCGAGCTGATTCCGCTGGCCGACAAGAGCCTCGCCGCGGCGGAGCAGGCGATCGACGGCCTCTGGGCTCCCGCCGCCGTCGCGTAAGGGCCCCGGCGGAAGCGGTCATCCGGCAGGCGAAAGGCCCCTTCCCGCGCACGGGAAGGGGCCTTCGTCGTCGCGGGAGGCAGCCTTCGCCTCGGTGGCCGCGTCAGCCGCCGATGCCGGAGTTCTCCGCGGCGGTGACGATCGTGGTCGCGTCCTCCGGGAGGAGGTATCCGGCGTTCACCGACGCCTGCGCGGCCGCCCGCACCTTGCTCACGTAGTCGGCGTGCGTCAGGTAGAGCCGGCTGAGCACCGGCTCGGCCGTACGCGGCAGGGACGGATCGGACGGGTCGCCCACGTTGTGGCGGTCCCACGGGTCGGCGTCGCCGTCCCACGGGTCCCGGGCGCCGTAGAGGCCGCAGAAGATGCCGCTGCCACTGGTGTCCCGCTCCCCCGTGAGCGTGCGGGTCGGCACCGCCACGTCGGGGAGCCGGATGCCGCCCACGGCCAGGCCCGTGCCCGGGTCGCGCAACTCGGGGTGCAGCGCGGCCCCGCTCGGCGGCCGGGGTCCGCCCCTCGCCCAGCCGGCCAGGTGACGCAGCGCGGCGTTCATGGAGTAGTGACCGGGCCCGTCGTTGAACGGCGCCGACCCGGCGGCGCAGTCCGCCTGGGGCGCTGCGGAGCCCGCCGACTTCTGCACCGTCGGGTCACCGAGGTCGTACGCCCACTGGTCGCCGTGCGCCGTACCGGCCAGCTCCCAGTGCACCACCCGGTCGGTGTCCGGCTGCCGGGCCACGAACGCCGTCGGGACGTCGGTCTCGGTGAGCACGACGAACGTCGGCACCGGCAGGTCCGTACGGATCCTGCTCGGGTTCGGCATCGTCAACACGTCGAGCAGGTTGCCGCTGATCGGTGAGCCGACCGCGCCGTTGCTGTGGATCATGAAGCCGTCGTACACCTTCGACACGGGCTGGACGGCGTTGACGTACGTCGTCATGAAGCCGGCCGACTGCGACTCGCCGTCCGCGAGCAGCGTCGTGACGTGCAGGCCGCCGAGCGGGTCCGGCCCGTTCGGGGTGCGCAGCGCCTGCCCTGCCTGGGAGAAGATGTCGTACGCGTAGGCGTCGCCGGGGTGGACGAGGCTGCCGTACCGCGCCGGGTCCCAGCCCTTGAGCCCGCGGATCTCACCGAGGCCGCCGTTGACGCCCACATCCTGCGCCGAGACGCCGACCCACGCGTAGCCCTTGCGCAGCAGTTCGTCGCGTTCGAACCAGTAGTCCGGGGACAGATCGATCTGGCCGCTGACGTTGAGCCACTCGACCACGACCGTGCCGTTGAACCTCGCCGGGTCGGCGGGCCTGCGGACCAGGAGCCGGGTCTTGTACGCGGCGCGGCCGGACGCCCGGACGTTCCACCGGCCGTCCGAGGTCCAGATGCCGGACTTGGCGTAGGAGGTGGCGGCGCCCTCGATGAAGTACTCGCTCTCCGTGAAGCCGAACGAGCCGAGGTCCTCCGCAGCGGCGAGGAACGGGAAGCCGTGGTCGCCGGTGGGCGGGACGCTGACGGTGGGGCTCGCTGCCGCGGCCTGGGCGGCCGGCGGGGCGCCGAGGAGGGCGGCGGCGAGCGCCGCCCCCAGCGCCACGGCGGTGATCCGCCGCCGGGGGGACCGGACGGGTACGCGCACGGGTTACCTCCGTGGGACGAATGTCGGGGAGGCACAGTGTCACCCGCTCCGCCCGGCCGGGTAATCGGCGGAATCACCTGTGTTCCTACTGGCCCCGGGCGCGCCGGTCTGCGCCTGCCGGCGGCGGAACTCGTCGAACGGCGTGCGGTCGAAGACGAACCGGTTGTAGACGATCTTCCCGTCGCGGACCGTGACGCACTCGGCCGCGGGCGCGCTCTTCGCCGGGATCGTCTCCGCGTCGTACATCATCCCGCCCGGGTCATCGTGCTCGCGCTGAGCAGCGACCGCGTTCGCGGCATCACCCGGTTCCTCGACGGCCGGCTACAAGAACATTTCGAAGCGGAGCGAACTCCCTGCCGGGTCGAATGAGAACTATCGTGACCAGCATGGAAAATCCCCCGCAGCGTCGGGACTCTCCGACGTCTCACCTGCGCGCCTCGGACAGCAACAGGGACCAGGTCGCCGCCATGCTCGGGGAAGCCCTGAGCACGGGTCAGCTGAGCCACGAGGAGTACTCCGAGCGCCTGGACAGCCTCTACCAGGCCAAGACCGTGGGAGAGCTCGAGGTCCTCACCCACGACCTCCAGGTCGAGCGGCACCGTCCGGCCGCGAGCGCGGCGTCCTACACGCCGAACGCGAGCCCGGTCTCCTACGCGTCGAGCGCGAGCCCCGAGCCCGACAACATCATCGCCATCTTCAGCGGCAGCGACCGCAAGGGCCGCTGGCGGGTACGGCGGCAGACCAAGGCGCTGGCGGTCTTCGGCGGCGTGCGGTTCGACCTGACCGAGGCCGAGTTCGAGGCGAAAGAGGTCGAGATCACGGTCAATGCGATCTTCGGCGGGGCCGAGATCATCCTGCCGGAGGGGGTCGAGGTGCGTTGCCAGGGGGTCGGCGTCTTCGGCGGCTTCGACGTGCACAACAGCCCGGACGTCGACCCGTCGGCGCCGGTGGTCGTGATCAAGGGCCTCGCGCTGTTCGGCGGAGTGAGCGGCAGAATCCGGCGTCGCCGCGACCGCTGAGCCCTGCTGTCCCGGGGGACGCCGCACAAGAAGCTCCATAAAACCGGTGGACGACGCTGATATCGTCCCAAAACGTGACAATCCTCGACGTCGACCAGTTCGTCGCAGCCGGGTTCGCCCAGGCGGAGGCGGTCCAGCGCGAGGCCGGCGACGCCGCCAGGGAACTGCCGTGGCAGCGAAACCGGGTTGTCGCCGGACGATCCGTCGGGGTGGACGCAGCCGGCGGTGTGGGTGGCCGGCTTGTGAGGCGTCACGAGAACGGCCCCGCGTCGTGACCTACCGGCACGCGACCGTCCGGGGCGACTATGCCGATCTGGCTAGCGGCGCGGTGCTGCACTCGGCTCCGGGATTCCCCGCCTTCCCGGTCCGTCTGGCCAGCGAGATGTTCCAGCGCGCGATGGAACTACGGGGCGGTGGACTCGCCACGGTGTGGGATCCGTGCTGCGGCAGCGGCTACCTGCTGACCGTGATCGGGCTGCTGCATCGGACCCGGATCTCGGCCGTGCTGGCCTCGGACATCGATCCGGCCGCCGTCGGGATCGCGGAACGGAATCTGGGCCTGCTGACGCGAACCGGGCTGGCGGCTCGTGCCGCCCATCTCACCGAGCAGGCCGAGCGCTGGGGCCGCGCGTCCTACACGGCTGCGGCCGAGGCCGCACACCGGATCGCAACCGGGCTGAGCAGCGACGGCGGTGACCTGCCGCACGCCGTGCATCAGGCTGACGTGTTCGACGCCGACCGGCTCCGCCAGGTCCTCGGCGGACGCCGGCCGGACGTGGTGGTCACGGACGTGCCGTATGGCGAGCAGACGTCCTGGCACGGGCCCGACGGCGCCGACGGGGCCGTAGGCATGCTCAACACCCTGGGTACGG
Source organism: Microbispora sp. GKU 823 (assembly GCF_002027145.1). Classification (NCBI taxonomy): domain Bacteria; kingdom Bacillati; phylum Actinomycetota; class Actinomycetes; order Streptosporangiales; family Streptosporangiaceae; genus Microbispora; species Microbispora sp. GKU 823. The sequence continues at coordinate 38,724 of NZ_MWJN01000040.1, forward strand.
TGCTCGGCGAGAACGCGTTGATCGCGGTGGCGGTCCGCGGACGCAAGGCACCGCGCGCCGACCGCCTGCGCACGTGCGCGACTTTCAAGATCGGAACCAGAACGGTCACCCTGCTGCGGCCTCAACCATGACGCCGGCCCGTAACCAGTCGGACAAGGCGGGATCGCGGCCGCCGCGACTTTCAGGACTCCCGCACGACGGCGTCGCCCCGATTCGCCAAGATCGTGATTGGCATATTCGCCCCGGTTTCCCGCGGCGCATGGCCACAATGGCGAAGTGACCGATTCCAAAGCCGTATCAGGCCTACCGGTGGCGTTGACCGTATGCGCGTACGCGGCGGCCGTACTCACACTTACATGGCTGACCCAGAGCGGTTATCTCGGCGATTCCATGTACGGAGTGCTGACCATGGTCCTGATGGCCTTTCCGCTCTCCCTTGTCGGGACTTCTCTGTACGGGACGCTGAAAGACGCCATCATCGGTCAGAAGCACGACGACCCCACCTACGGCTGGAACTACGACTACGGCTGGGATTACGTCCTTATGGCCTGGCCGGGAATCGTCACGGCCATCGTCCTGATGGTCCTGCTGAGGCGGCGGCGCACCCGTTGGATAGGCCGGGTTTTTGGTTGGGCACTGGCAGCGGCCGTCACCTTTACGGGCGTGGCGATCACCTTTGACGCGTGGGCGCCCCGTCGGCCGTACGGCTGGCCGTTCCTCGTGTACGGACTGGTCATGGTCATTGGATTGATCGCTGCGCACAGGTCCGCCCCGAATACGGCTAACAACAGGGCGTAACGTGCTCCCTCCCGTGATCTGCGGCGATCCTACGCGGGCGCCTGAGCCTCGACGAGGAAGCGATGATCGTGGGTGAGAAGGCCGCCGTCGGCGGAGATTCGTCGGTGGAGATCCCGTAGCGCCTGTTCATAACGCCTGTGGTCGAAGCCGGGGATCTGCCGCCGGTGTCGATGTCCAGCACCCTCTTGGCCGTCGAAAACAGCTCTGCGGCTCGCCCTGGGTAGTCCCAGGACAGATCGCCACCACTTGTCCGCCCGCGTAACCAACTGAAATCCCACCCCTCGATGGACGCGTGGAGCGCGCGATCTACGAGGTCGTCATACGTGATCACCCGAGCGACGCTAACTCAGATCGCCTCAATACGTAAGAAGACAGGCCGACACCAGGCGATCGTCAGGGCGATGTCGGACGGGAGACCGCGACGAGCTGGCCCCACGAGCACTAGCGAACCGAGCAGACGCCGATCCTGCGCAATTCGTACTCCATCAAGGCACCGTGGATCGCGGCCGGTGCTCACGCCTCTACCTCGGATCGAGTACGCGCGTCATCCAGATCGTGTTGCCGCGTTCGGCGTCCTCTGTGATGCGGTCGCTTCGGTGGAAATCGAGCTTCTCGAGGACGCGGAACGAGGGTGCGTTCCACTCCCGCACGGTCGCCCAGAGTCGTCGACGTCCTGTTCGCGTCGCGGCTTCGATGACCGCACGGGCGGCTTCTGTCGCGTAACCATGGCCGTGAGCTCGTTGTGCCAGCTCGTACGCGATCTCAGGTTCGTCGAAAGACCCCTGGCCGACAGTCAATCCGCAGTACCCGATGAACTCACCGGTGTCTCGCAGCTCGATCGGCAGCAGTCCCAGCCCCGGATCCGCCATCAGCGGATTCTTGAGGAGCCAGCCGCGCATGTCCTCGACCGTCGGGCGTCCCTCGGCGTCGATCCGCCGTACCGCTCGTGGATCCCGCTCAAGCCATAACCCGCGGTATTCCTCGGCATCCGACGGCACCCACCGTCGCAACCGCAGCCGCTCGGTCAGCAGCTCCGCCGGTAGATCCTCATAGGTCCCCACGCGACCAACCTAACCCGGTGCTGAACAAGACCGGACGAGACTGCAAGAGGCGGACGTTGAGCTGCTCAACGGTTGTTGGTGGACGTTGCCGCCAAGGAGCTGCCGGCGCTCGAGGCACAGGTGTGGCGGGTCGGACGGTCAGGTCGTCTCGGCCTGGCAAGCCTGTTACAGGTCAGCCCCAAGTCCGCGAAACCATGCTGGCCCAATGGACCTGACCGACGCTGTTGAGGCGCTCACCACGACCGTGACCCCAGGTCGCCGCATGCCGGGAAAGATCGGTATGGGCATCCTCCTGATCTGCTGGCTCGCGCTCGGCGTGCTGCCGTTCGTGACCGCGGTGCCGGATTTCCGGCTCGCGACCGGGAAGATCGGCACTTCTGGCACCCTCACCGTCGTCTCCTGCGTCTCCCTCGGCCAGGGACGGTATGACTGCAGGGGCAGGTTCGTCCCCGACGGCGGTGGAGACGCGGTCATGGTGGCCGCATCGCCCGACTCAGAAGTGGGGGACGTGACGCGGGCCCAGCTCACCCCTGAGGGGGATCAGGCGCTACCTTCCGGCACGAAGGGCGTCCTGCGGGCCATGACGCTCCCTGCCACCGGCCTCGGCGCGCTGGCCTTCCTGCCCTACGTCGTGCTGTACGTCTTCAGAGCCAGGCGGGGGCGCAAGACCGCCGTAATCGCGGGATCGGCGGTCACCGCCCTGTCCCTGGTACTGATCGTGATCGGCATGGTCGCCGCTTACTCCTGACCGGCCTGGCCGGGCGACGGGGTCCGGGCGATGCCGATACACCGGCCCAGTCCGTTGGGTTCATCGAGGTCGAGAAGGGCTGGGTCACCCTTCACATCACCCATCAGTGGGGGCCGGCCGACTTCACTGTGACGATCGCCGACCGGGATCCCGGGGCAGATCTCGCTACCTATGAGGACATCGTGGAAATTGGCTACGTGTCCATGTCAGACGAAGTGGAGATGAGCGGGTTCACCTTCGACGAGGCTGTGATGCATCCCCTTCCTCCTCTTCCGGCCGGCCTGGAACCTACCGCATTCGGTATCACGTCAAGGCCATGGATTGGGAAGGCGCGAGGGATGACGGCGTCGATAACCACTACCTTCAGATATGGCCCGCCCCCCCTTGAGGACCCCGTTGTCGTTAGGGCCACGAGTGACATGTCTGAGTACTTTCTAGATCGAGAGAATTTCAAGCGCGCCCGAGGATTGTGAACATGCGCCAGCCCATCCACACATCGGGCAGGCAACGGTCTGAGTCAGGCTTCTTGTGCGCAGCAACGTCCGAGACATGTCTCGCCGCCTCAAACGGCGCGCCGCAAGTTGCCCCGGTCCTGATCACCTCGTACGCCGTCGACCCACCGCGGAGGCAAAGAAAGACCTCAGCCATCTGCGGCGCGTCCGCGTGGCCGCGGCGGTCGGCGTCGTGCTCGTCTTAGTGGTCGCGCTTCCTGCGGGCGTCATGCGTCTGCCTGGGATCGGGCGCGGCTGGCGTCGGCGCGGACGGGACCGGCCCGAAGAGGCCGCACGCCCCGGTCGCGTCCGGACGCGCCGCGCCACCGCCGCCCGGCACAGGCGGCGGCGCGAACCCATAAGGCAACTTGTAACCACGGCGGACGCCAACGGTCGGCTCCAGTCGAGGAGCTAACGCCGCGTGATGTCAAAACGGGCATGAGCCTGCTGGTGAATCCGGCGTCCACGAGTCGCCGGTATGGGCTCGGCTTCATGACCTCCGGCACCTGCACGCGACCACGCTCCTGCTCGCAGGCGTCCCGGTTCACGTCGTCGCGGCCCGACAGGGCCACTCCGACCCGGCCATCACGCTCCGCGTGTACGCCCACGTGATCAGCGAGCAGATGGCGAGCGCGGCCGAGGTCTTCGCCAGCTCGATCAGGAATTCCGCCTGAGCCCTACCACTGTCAGAGGCGCTCCCCTACTCGGGAGCGCCTTCTTTGTCGCCCCTTTCGCCTGGCCACGTGGCGAGGATCTCGATACCGATCACCCTGCCGTTCGCGTCCAGGTCCAGGTTCACCATCGGGCTGTCTACGGTCACCACCTCAGCGACACCACCGGGCGGAATCGGGCCGTGCAGGTAAACGTAGGCCGCTCCGGCTTCGGGATCGTATGTCCACGTGCCCGGGTGCTCTTCCAAGGTCATCTGGTCTCCTGTCAGCAGGGGTGTTAGCAAGATCCCAAGATTGCCCAGACAAGCACAAGGCCCCTGACCGCAATGATGCTGATCAGGGGCCTTCCGTACGAGAGCCGCCTTGGGGAATCGAACCCCAGACCTTCTGTTTACAAGGAGGGGCAGCCGACCTCCCAGGCCGCCTCGATCATCCGGAAGATCTCGTCCACCGCGGCCTCCGGATCGGCCGCCTCACGGGCCAGCGAATAGGCGTCGATCGCGAACCTCGCGATCGACCGGCAGGCCGTTGTGGCCTGCGGCAGGTCGAGATCGGCGGCGATGGCCGTTGCCAGCGACTCCGCATGGCGCATCCTCATCGACTTCTCGTACTCCCGTAGAGCAGGTGATTCGTCGATCATGCGCCAGATCGGGGCGGCGCCGTCCGCCGTGCAATGTCGCACCAGGGCCTGGATCTCGCGGCGCAGCGCAGGGATGAGCGGCTCGTGCGGCCCCCGGCCGGTGACCGCCTGCATGAGACGTTGCTCAAAGTCTTCGTCCTGCTCGAACACCAGGGCCTCTTTCGAGGCGAAATGGGAGAAGAGCGTGGTGACGGCCACGTCGGCCTCGGCGGCCACGTCACGGATGCCCACCGCGTCGTACCCGCGCTCCAGGAAGAGCCGCAGGGCGGCATCGGCGATCTTCTGACGGGTCGCGGCCTTCTTGCGCTCACGACGTCCGGACGGCAGGGTCATGCTCTAACACTATCAGATACAAAAGCGGAACAGTTTTTAAACACTAACCGTTAGTGCTACGGTCGGCCGCATGAGGAGAGTGAGCTTCGCCGAGTTCGGCGGTCCAGACGTTCTGCAACTCGTAGACGCCGAGGAGCCCCACGCGGGCCCCGGTCAGGTACGCATCGCCGTGCGGGCGGCGGGCGTGAACCCCGTCGACTGGAGGATCCGTGAAGGCCAGTTCCAGAAGGTCCATCCCATCGAGCTGCCCGCAGGAGTCGGGCAGGACGCCTCCGGGGTGGTGGACGAAGTCGGCGAGGGCGTCGAAGGGGTCGAAGTCGGCGACCATGTGTTCGGCGAAGGCGCGAGCACCTATGCCGAGTTCGCCGTGCTGTCGGCGTGGGCCCATATGCCCGAGGGCCTGACGTTCGAAGAGGCGGCCGGGTACCCCTCCGTAGTGGAGACCGCGCTGCGCATCACCCGCCAGGTCGGTGTGCAGCCCGGGCAGACGCTGCTGGTCAGCGGTGCGTCCGGGGGAGTCGGATCGGCCGTGCTGCAGATCGCCCGCGACCGCGGCATCACGGTGATCGGCACGGCTGGGGCCGCGAACCAGGACTATCTGCGTAGCCTGGGCGCCCTCGCCACGACCTACGACGAGGGCTGGGTCGAGCGGGTGCGGCAGCTCGGCCACGTCGACGCAGCTCTCGATCTGGCCGGCTCGGGCGTGATCCGCGAGCTCGTCGAGCTGACCGGGGATCCGCAGAAGGTGATCTCCATCGCCGATCTCGGTGCGCCGGAGCTCGGTGTCCGATTCTCCGGCGTGGCCGGGAGCATGCCGGAAGCGCTCGCCGAGGCTGCCGGCCTCATCTCGCAGGGAAAGCTCCACATCCCGGTCGAGAAGTCGTACACGCTCGCCGAGGCCGCGGCGGCTCACATCGACAGCCATGCCGGTCACACCCGCGGGCGCCGGGTCCTGGTCGTCTGAGAGCCGGTGTCGCGAGGGTCTGCGCCATGGACTTCACCGTGGACAGCGTTCCGCGCACGCGTGGCGGGCGGTGAGGTCCATCGGGAGAGCTTGCGCGGGATGCCTGTCGGCAAGCGATCGCTTGCCGACAGGCATCGCATGGTCGCGAGCCGGTTCACCCGCGCCGCAGTCGACCATGGGGACCAGCGGTACAGCCGCGTCCTAGTGGGCCTGTCGTCATTCCCATGCTTTCTGCAATCCTGTGAGGGATGTCCAGTCCACCCTGTCCCCACTGTTCCGGCAAAACCGTGCCGTTCCTGTTCGGCCTGCCTACCCCCGCCGCCGATAAGGCAGCCGCAGCAGGCGAGCTGATCCTCGGCGGATGTGTCGTGTGGGAGGACGCCATTGAAGAGGGCTGGCAATGTCTCGGCTGCGGCCATCACTTCCAGGCAACAGACCGAGCCCTCTGGCTGAGCACCATCGAAAGCATCGTCTCCAGGCACAGCGGGTGATCAGAGCGCGTTGCTGTATCTCGCTGCTGTACGGACGTAAGAGGCCCCTTCCCGATCGCGGGGAGGGGCCTCTGAGCTGGAGCCGCCTTGGGGAATCGAACCCCAGACCTTCTGTTTACAAGACAGATGCTCTGCCGATTGAGCTAAGGCGGCCTGCTACCCAGACGAGTTTAGTGGGCCGAGGACCGTACCGTCACGGTGAAATCACCGGCGACGGTGGCGGGCGACCTCGTAGAGGGCGATCCCGGCGGCCACGCCGGCGTTCAGCGACTCGGCCGCGGCGTTCATGGGGATGCGGGCGATCTGGTCGCACGCCTCCCTGACCAGGCGGGACAGGCCCTTGCCCTCCGAGCCGACGACCACGACGAGCGGTTCTGTCGCGAGTTCGACGTCGGCGATGTCCACTGTGGCGGTGCCGTCGAGGCCGACCACGAACAGGCCCTCCTCCCGGTACGCCTGGAGGGTCTGGGTGAGGTTCGACGCGCGGGCGACGGGGAGGGTCGCGAGGGTGCCGGCCGAGGTCTTCCAGGCGCCGGCGGTGACGCCCGCCGAACGGCGGGACGGAACGAGCAGCCCGTGCGCGCCGAAGGCGGTCGCCGAGCGCGCGATGGCGCCGAGGTTGCGCGGGTCGGTCACGCCGTCCAAGGCGACGATCAACGGTACTTCGGCGGCGTCCCTGGCCCGCTCCACGAGCTGCTCGGGGTGCGCGTAGTCGTACGGCGGGACCTGCAGGCCGAGGCCCTGGTGAACCGTGCTCTCGGTCAGCCGGTCGAGCTTGTCCCGGCTGACCTCCAGCAGGGCGATGCCGCGGTCAGCCGCGATCTTGATGGCCTCGCGGACGCGATCGTCGTTGTCGACCCGCTGCGCCACGTACAACGCGTTCGCGGGGACCCCCGCGCGCAGCGCCTCGACAACGGGGTTCCGGCCGCCGATGACCTCCGGGGCGTCCTCCCGGCGCGTACGGCTCGGCGCACGCGAGGAGGAACCCCCGCCGCCCCGGGCCTCGCGCTCGATCCGCTCGGCTCGGGCCTTGTCCTTGTACCAGTGCCGCATGTGCGCGGGCGGCGTCGCTCCCTTGCCCTCCAGGGAGCGCCTGACCTTGCCACCCGAGCCCTTCGCCGGCCCCTGCTTCTTCGACGGCTTCCCTGAAGCCCTTCCCGCCATGGTCTCTAGCGTAGGGCCACGCCTACTGTGCCAGCTCCCATCGCGGGCCCTGCGGGGTGTCCTCCACCACGATCCCGGCCGCCGCGAGCTGGTCGCGGATCGCGTCGGCGGCCGCGTAGTCCTTGCGGGCACGCGCGGCCTGCCGCTGCTCCAGCGCCACGGTCACGAGCGCGTCCACGACCTCGCGGAGCCCCGAGTCGCCGGTCGCACGCCACTGCTCCGACCTGGGGTCGAGGCCGAGCACGTCGAGCATGTTCTGCGTCTCGGCGAGCAGCCGGGCGACCTGCTCCTTGTTGCCCTGGGCCAGCGCGACGTTGCCCTCGCGGACCACCTCGTGGATCACGGCGAGCGCCTGCGAGACGTTCAGGTCGTCGTCCATGGCGTCCACGAACGCCTGGGGCAGCGGCGCGGCGGCGTCCACGTCGTGGATCACCTCGGCCGCCCGCGTGACGAACCCCTCGATCCGGCGGTATCCGGCCGCCGCCTCCTGGAGCGCCTCGTCGGAGTAGTCGATCGCCGAGCGGTAGTGCGCCGCGACCAGGTAGTAGCGCAGCTCGACCGCGCGCACCTTGCGCAGCATCTCCGGGATCAGCAGCGAGTTGCCGAGCGACTTGCTCATCTTCTCGCCGCCCAGCGTCAGCAGCCCGTTGTGCAGCCAGTAGCGCGCGAAACCGTCGCCCGCCGCCTGCGACTGGGCGATCTCGTTCTCGTGGTGCGGGAAGATCAGGTCGACTCCGCCGCCGTGGATGTCGAAGGTGCCGCCGAGATACTTGGTCGCCATGGCGGAGCACTCCAGGTGCCAGCCGGGACGGCCCCGGCCCCACGGCGTCGGCCAGGTGGGCTCACCGGGTTTGGCGCCCTTCCACAGCGCGAAATCACGCGGGTCGTGCTTGAGCGAGTCGGTGTCGGTGTCCGCGGCCGCCCGCATGTTCTCCAGCTTCTGGTTGGAGAGCGAGCCGTACCGGTCGGCGTAGGAGACCACGTCGAAGTAGACGTCGCCGCCCGCCGCGTACGCGTGCCCCTTGTCGATCAGCCGCCGCATCAGCTCGATCATCTCCGGCACGTGGCCCATCGCGCGGGGCTCGACGGTCGGCGGCAGGCAGCCGAGCTGGTCGTACGCCCAGGTGAAGGCGCGCTGGTTGCGCTCGGACACGACGAACCAGGGAACGCCCTCCTGGGCGGCGACCCTGATGATCTTGTCGTCGAGATCGGTGACGTTGCGGCAGAAGGTCACGTCGTAGCCCTGCCGCATCAGCCACCGGCGGAGTACGTCGAAGTTCACGCCGGACCTGATGTGCCCGATGTGCGGCGGAGCCTGAACGGTCGCACCACACAGATATATCGAGACCCGGCCGGGCTCGACCGGTACGAATTCACGGACCGTACGCGTGCTGGTGTCGTAGAGGTGCAGGCTCACGAAGGCAAGGCTAACGCCTGACGGCGCAGCACAGGGCTACTTGGGCGCCCGTGAACGGCGTGGTGTGGTCGATCATGGAAACTTCCGACACATAAGTCCCGATATGACCCTAAACAAAACGCGTAACGATCTGTACGGCGGTCCGCGCGACCTTCGCCAGACTCCTGCTGGACCGGGCCGGACACGCAGCGTCGCCGGGCCGGGACCGCGCCGGAGGTTCCCGGCGGAGTTCCCCGTTCCGACACGAAACGGGTGATCACGGGGTTGCGATCGATCGTCACTCCGATTCTGTAGGCTCGAAACGCCATGGACGTGACTCCCCCCGGCGCGGCAGGCACGGCCTCCCGCCCGTCCCGAAACACCCCCTCCGGAATCCCGCTGGTGCTGCGCCGCCTGGCCATCGGCCTCGCGGGCGCCGCCCTCGCGGTGCTCGCGGGGGTCGCCTGCGCGCTGTCCTTCGACGACCTGCGGGCTCTGGCCGTCTCCGGGCGTGCCGAGCCACGGCTCGCCTACCTGTATCCCGCGGCGTTCGACGTCCTGCTGGTCGTCGCCCTGGTCAGCGTGCCGTTGCTGCGGGGCGCGCGACTCCTGGTCCGGTTACAGGCGGGCTTCGTCCTGCTCCTGCTCCTGGCGGCGGCCGCCGCAGCGAACGCCGCGACCGCCGTCGGCGTCTCCTTCGACCCCGACGCCTCCGCTCTCGTCGTCGCGCTGTTGCCCTGGGTGATGCTCGCCATCGGGCTGTGGCTGCTGCTGCTCCTGCTGAAGCACGTGCGCACCAATCGGGCCGATCTGGACGGCGACGACGACTCCGACGACGACCTGGTGCCCTTCGACGGCGTGCGCGAACCCCGGGCCGCCGTCACGGCCCCCTATCCGGTGGCCGTGCAGGAACGCCCCGCGCCCGTGCACGCCGTCACCGAGGAGCACGGCGCGCCGCCTCTGCAGCCGGTTCCCGAGGCCGTGGCGCCTCCCGGCTACGTCCCCCCGCTGCCGGTCAGCCCGGTCTCCGAGACCGTCGCGCCACCCGAGTTCGCCCCGCCGCTGCCCGTCATCCCTCCGCAGGCCGAGGACGAGCCGGACCGCGCGTCGGCACGCCCGACACCGACGAGGACGGCGTACGGCTGCCGCCCGAGGCGATCCCCGAAACCGTCCCCGAGGCCGAGTCGGAGACGACGCCGGCTCAGGAGCCGGACGAGCCCGAGCCCGAACCCGAGCCCGAGGTCCTGCCGGTCGTGCCTCCGACGGCGGCGCCCCGCACCCCGCCCGTCATCGCTGAGCCCGTCACGGAGCCACCCCTCACGGAGTCGCCCGTCGAGACGGTCGCGGGCGAGCACGCCCGCGACGCGGAACACGTCGCCGACGAGACGCCCGCACAGCCCGCCGTAGCCCCAGAGGCGCCTTCTCCCGCCCAGACGGGTGACCGTCCGGCGCAGCAGCCCCGCCGGAACCGGCCCGTACGCTGGGGCGACCTCGTACGGCCGCACACCGGCGACGTCCTCGTCCACCCCCGCCCCAAACCGGAGGAGCCCGCCGACGCCGAGCCGGAGCGGCCCGAGGACGAGGCGGGCGTCGACACCCAGCCGCTCCGCCAGATCAGGGACGTGCCGGATCCCGCCCACGCGCAGGACTGCGCCGACCCGTCCGAGCAGGACGGAAGGCACGAGCCGTACGCCACCGAAGGCGGCCACCAGGACACGCCGGAAGCCGGCGACGCCGAGGAGGGCGCCGGCAATGCCGAGGAGAGCACGGTGCCGATGGCGCCTCCGTCCGGCCGGATGCGCAGCACGCCCCGCCCGCCCGCCTGACAACCCCGCGCGACCGCCCGTCGGGGCCGCCGGGGCCCGCGCGCCCCATGGCCGTTCCCCGCAACCTCTCAGTCCGCGCGCCCCACGGCCGTCCCCCAACACGGTTCGGGCCTCCCGAGACGCGCTCGATGCGCCGGGCCGTACAGCGCGCAGGCCCGCCCGGCTGGGGAGCCGGACGGGCCTGCGCGCTAAGGGGTGAGGGCGGGGGCCGCCCTACCGAGCGAGTGCCTTACACCCGCGACCCTCGCTTGATGCCGGCGACGATGCCGACACCCACGACGGCCAGTACAACCTGCATGACGAGTTCGATCCAGTCGATGCCCGGCGTCGTGTCGACACCCATGACCTGGGCGATCGCGGTACCGATGAGCGCCGCGACGATGCCGACGACGATCGTCAGCAGCCAGCCGATCGGCTGCCGGCCGGGCAGGAACAGGCGGCCCAGAGCGCCGATGACCGCACCGATGACGATGGCGCCGAGAATGGACTCGATTGTCATATCGACCTCCCGATGAGGGTGACCCTTTCATCCTCGGACTGTCGGATACCCCACGGAAGAGAAATATGCGCCCCATGAAAGAAAAAAGAGGGCGGCGGCTCGATTCCGCGCCTTGGTTCGAGCCGCCGCCCACGTGTTAGTGAGACGCTCCGGGTCTCATTCCGGTTGGCATGTCCGATTGGAACGGAACATTCACGCCGCCGGGAGGATCAGGGCGGTCGCGATGGCCGCGACGCCCTCGCCGCGACCGGTGAGCCCGAGGCCGTCGGTCGTGGTCGCGCTGACGCTCACCGGCGCCCCGGCGGCGGCCCCGAGGGCCTTCTCCGCCTCCGCGCGGCGAGGCGCGACCTTCGGCCGGTTCCCGATGATCTGTACGGCCAGGTTGCCGATCTCGAATCCGGCCGCCCGCACCTGGCGGGCCGCCTCCTCCAGGAGGGTCACGCCCGCGGCGCCCGCCCAGCGGGGATCGGAGGTGCCGAAGAGCGCGCCCACGTCTCCGAGCCCGGCCGCCGACAGCAGCGCGTCACAGCAGGCGTGCGCCGCCGCGTCGCCGTCGGAGTGACCGGCCAGCCCGGTCTCCCCCGGCCAGAACAGTCCGGCGAGGTGGAGCTCCCTGCCAGATGCGAAAGGGTGGACGTCGACTCCGACGCCCACCCTCGGCGATGTGATGTTCAGGAGTTGAGCACCTCGTCGAGCAGGGCCTCCGCCTTGTCCTCGTTGGTCTTCTCGGCCAGCGCGAGTTCGCTGACGAGGATCTGGCGTGCCTTGGCGAGCATGCGCTTCTCACCGGCGGACAGGCCGCGCTCCTTGTCGCGCCGCCACAGGTCGCGCACCACCTCGGCCACCTTGTTGACGTCCCCCGACGCCAGCTTCTCAAGGTTCGCCTTGTAGCGGCGGGACCAGTTGGTGGGCTCCTCCGTGTGCGGCATGCGCAGCACGTCGAACACCCGCTCGAGTCCTTCTTGGCCGACGACGTCGCGCACACCGACGAGCTCGGCATTTTCCGCTGGTACCTGTACGGTCAGGTCGCCCTTGTCGACCTTCAGCACCAGGTAGGTCTTTTCCTCACCCTTGATGGTTCGGGTCGTGATGGCCTCGATCCGAGCAGCCCCATGGTGGGGGTAGACGACAGTGTCGCCGACCTGGAAAGTCATGTGACGAGTACCCCTTCCGCTGTACTCCAGGGTACCACGCGGTTACCGCCTCCCGGAACAGTGAAAGGAACATAACTGCAGGTCAAAGCCTCGTTTTGGGGCTTGACAAGCCACTCACTCTGTGAATCGGCATATGGGACATAGCAGGTGACCTGCACTGCTGCGGCACATGGACCGGGAGCCGACGCCGGACCGGTGACCGGCGCAGATAAGGTGATTGCTGCCCATACACGTGCGCACCAAGGAGACCTCGAACCGTGACCAGCAGCAGCCGTCGCAGGGCGATCGCCATTGCCGCGCTCCTCGCCGCCGCCATCCCTGCACTGGCCGCGTGTGGCGCCGGTTTCGACGCCAACACCAATGTGCCGTACGCCCCGAACGAGGCGGGCGTCCTCTACGACGGCGACGGCCCCGGCAAGGCCTACGGCAAGAACGGCGTCATGATCCCGCAGGCGTTCATCCTCGGACCGGACTCGGGCCAGCAGCTCGCCGTCGGCGGGTCGGCGCCGCTCTACCTGACTCTCCTGAACAGCACGGGGACTGCGGACCAGCTCACCGGCGCCGTGCCCGAGGAGCAGAAGGCCACCCAGGTCAAGGTGCAGAGCCCCATCGACCTCCAGCCGGGCACGCTCGCCAAGACCACGGGGGTGACGGTCGAGGGCCTGAAGACGGCGCTGCGCGGCGGGGAGAGCATCAAGCTCACGCTCCAGTTCAAGAACGCCGGCGACATCGCGCTCACCGTGCCGGTCATCGCCCGCAGCCGCGAGTTCGCGACGCTGCCGCCCGCGCCGACGGCCACGCCCGCGGCCTCGCCGCTCGCCACCGGGAGCCCGGCGCCGTCTGACACCGCGACCCCGGAGACCACCGGGGCCGCCGCCTCCGAGTCTCCCGCCGCGAACGCCCAGTAGCGGGCCGCGTAGACGCGCAGGAGCCCTGTCCGGCCGGACAGGGGCTCCTTTCATGCGTACGGGCCGCGCGAGCCGTACAAGGCCGTACGGACTCAGTCGTCGGCGGGGTCGAACTTGTAACCGAGGCCGCGCACGGTGAGGATGCAGCGGGGGTTGGACGGGTCGGCCTCGACCTTGGCCCGCAGCCGCTTCACGTGCACGTCGAGCGTCTTGGTGTCGCCCACGTAGTCGGCACCCCAGACCCGGTCGATGAGCTGGCCGCGGGTCAGCACGCGCCCGGCGTTGCGCAGCAGCACCTCGAGCAGCTCGAACTCCTTCAGCGGGAGCTGCACCTGCTGGCCGCGCACGGCCACGATGTGCCGGTCGACGTCCATGCGGACCGGTCCCCCGGTCAGGACGGCCGACTCCACCTCCTCGACGTCGCCCTGCCTGCGCAGCACCGCGCGGATGCGCGCCACCAGCTCGCGGGACGAGAACGGCTTCGTCACATAGTCGTCGGCGCCCAGCTCGAGGCCGACGACCTTGTCGATCTCGCTGTCCTTGGCGGTCAGCATGATCACCGGCACCTTGGACCGCTGCCTGAGCGAGCGGCACACCTCGGTTCCGGGCAGGCCCGGGAGCATCAGGTCGAGCAGGACGAGGTCGGCGCCGTTGCGGTCGAACGCGTCCAGTGCCTCGGGGCCGGTGGCCGCCACCGCGACCTCGTACCCCTCTTTCCTGAGCATGTACGACAAGGCGTCCGAGAACGACTCCTCGTCCTCGACGACGAGTACCCGAGTCACTTAGCGGCCTCCTGGGGGATGGTCGTGCTTGGTACGGGGACCGCCTGACCGCCGAACGCGGGAAGGCGAAGAGTGAAGGTCGAACCGGAGCCCTCTTTGCTCCACACCGCGACCTCGCCGCCGTGGGCGACGGCCACGTGTTTGACTATCGCGAGACCGAGCCCGGTGCCGCCGGTGGCCCGGGACCTGGCGGCGTCGACCCGGAAGAACCGCTCGAAGATGCGCTCCTGGGCGCTTTCCGGGATGCCGATGCCCTGGTCGCTCACGCTCACCTCGACGGCGTTCCCGGCCGGCCTGGCGCTGATCACGACGCGGGTGTGCTCGGGGCTGTAGGCGACGGCGTTGTCGATGAGGTTGCGCAACGCGGTGACGAGAAGCTCCTCGTCGCCCCAGACCTTGAGACCCTCGGTGCCGCCCGCGACGAGCGTGATGTCCTTCGCCGAGGCCTTCGTGTTGCACCGGTCGATGGCCTCGTGGACGGTCTCGTCCACGGGCACCTGCGCGGGCGCCGGGATGGGCTCGCCGCCCTGGATCCGCGACAGCGTGATCAGGTCCTGTACCAGGTAGGTCAGGCGGGCGGCCTCGTGCTGCATCCGGCCGGCGAACCGCTTCACTGCCTCGGGGTCGTCGGCCGCGTCCTGGACGGTCTCGGCGAGCAGGCTCAGCGCGCCGACCGGCGTCTTGAGCTCGTGGCTGACGTTCGCGACGAAGTCCCTGCGCACCGCCTCGACCCGCTGCCGCTCGGTCTGGTCCTCGGCGAGCACGAGCACCTGTCCGTGGGAGCCGAGCGGAGCCACCCGCACCGCGAACGACGTGGACTCCTGTCCGAACTTGCGCCCGGCGGTCTCTATCTCGCTCTCGCGGATCTCGCCGTCCCTGCGGACCTTCCTGGCCAGCGCGAGCAGTTCGGCCGCCATGAGGGACTCCCCGCGTACGAGGCCGAAGGCGCGCGCGGCCGAACTGGCGCGCAGCACCCGGTCCTCGCGGTCGAGTACGACCGCCGAGGAGGGCAGCACGGCGAGCACCGACGCCACCCCCGGAGGCAGGCCGTCGTCCACCGGTTCCGGGGCGCGGGGCTTGTCCGTCTGCCGTCGGATCGCGAGCATGACGAAGGAGCCGAGGACGAATCCGCCCATCGCCGCCAGGCTCGCCAGCAACTCGTTCACATTCAGCAGCCTAGGCGGCATTTCTGGTTCTTCCACCTGTCCGACCTGGCACGACGGCCCTGTTTCCGGAAAAGTTCATCCGGCGGTCGGGATTCGTTCATAGATCCGCGCGTAGCGTGGCGGCCATGCGCGACGCCTATCACGAAGAGCTTGCGGCCCTGACCGACCGCCTGGTGGAGATGACCCGCCTGGTGCGGTCGGCCATGTCGAGGGGGACGACCGCCCTGCTCGACGCCGACCTGCAGCTGGCGGAGAGCGTCATCTCCCAGGACGCGGAGGTCGACCGGCTGCACCAGGAGCTCGAGGCCTCGATCTTCGAGCTGATGGCCACGCAGCAGCCGGTGGCGGTCGACCTGCGTACCGTCATCACCGCCCTGCGGATGGCCGCCGACCTGGAGCGTATGGGCGATCTGGCCGAGCACATCGCCAAGCTCGCCCGGATGCGCCATCCCGAGTCCGCCATCCCGGCCGAGCTGCGTGACACGTTCGTCGAGATGGGCGCCATCGCCGAGAACCTGATCACCAAGGCGGGCAGCTGCATCGCCTCCCGGGACATCGATCTCGCGAAGGAGCTGGAGGACGACGACGACGCGATGGACCGTCGTCACCGCCGGCTGTTCCGCGTCCTGCTCTCGAAGGACTGGGAGCACGGCATCGAGGCCGCCATCGACATCACGCTGGCGGGCCGCTACTACGAGCGGTACGCGACCACGCCGTACGCGTCGCCCGCGACGTCGTGTACCTCGTCACGGGTACGCGCGACGCGGACGCCCTCGCCGGCTGACGCGACGGCACACGGGGGCGCGGAAGCCCCGGTCCTCGGGGGGCCGGGGCTTCCTGCGTTCTCGCACGTCGCTGGATTTGTCGCACGTGCCGAATAGTCTTCGCTCTCGTGCCGAGACGATCACGGGTGCTCTGGGCGGCGGCCGCGCTGACCGCGGTGGCTCCTACCCTCTACTTCTGGATCGTGTCGATCCTGGCCGGCGACTACGGCAGCCGGAGCTACATATCGACGTACTGGGGCTCCTGCCTCGGCTGGGACATCTATGATCGGGTCTCCCCCCGGACATACCTGATCACCGACTTTCCCCTCTTCTCGTACGGCGGAGCACCGCTGATCGTCCTGGGTTGCGCGGGCTGGTATCTGAGCCTCCGGAGCGGACGAGCCCGACTGGGCAGGATCATCGGCCGTTGCGTCGCCGCCGTGCTGCTCGTCCTCAACCTCCCCGGCTTCCTGCTCCCCACCCTCGACGCGGCGCTCGGCCCCGCCTGCCTGGACGTGTGGGGGCCGCCCGAGCTGTTCTCCGCACAGGTCGGGTGGGGGCTCTACGACTGCCTTCCGCCGGTCCTCGTCCTGCTCGCCGTGCGCGCTCCCCGGCGCGTGTTCGTGCGCCGGGGCCCGGTCGTCCGTACGACGGCAGCCGTCCTGGCGGTGACCGCGGTCGTCCTGCTCCCGGCGGCGTCGGCCCCGCCCGGGAAGGTGAACGCGCAGTGGGAACTCGGCTGTCCCGGATTTGGCGACGGCACGGTCAAGGGGCTGAGCGAGGCGGACAAGCGCTTCCTCTGCGCGGTCCGGTACGACCACCGGTACGGCTCAGGCCTGGAGGAATGGAACGAGGTTTCCGACGAGGCCGTCCTGGATCAGGGGCGCCACCTGTGCGCGCTGGCGACCCGGCACGGAGGCGACATCGGCGCGGCAGCCGTCCAGGAGGCCCCGCAGGCGTCCCTGGCTATCGCGCTGCCGAGCCTCTGCCCCGCGGTGGCCCGCGCGCAACAGGCGGAGGAAGAGCGGTGGCAGGCGGAGTCGGACGCGTACGTCGCCCGGGAGGAGCGGGCCTGCGCGGCGGACCTCGACCACCTCCTCCCAGCCGCTGGTTTCCAGCGGCGGGCGCCGGGTGTAGGACTCGACCGTCACGCAGGCGGAACCGGCCTCGTCGGCGGCCCAGATCGCCAGCGCGCCCCGGCCGCTTCCCACCAGGTCTTTGACCAGGTCCGGGGGATTGCCCTCGTAGCCGTCCTCCCAGCCCTCGATGGTCCAGAACTCGGTCCACATGGTGGCCCGGCGCTGTCGTACGGGCCTGATCTTCGGGCGGTGCCGGGGCGGCTATGAGAGCCCGTCCGGGTCCCTGCAACTGGGCGGCGGCGAGGGACCGACGCTGAAGGGGCTGACCGTCCGCGGCCCGGGCTCGTACCGCGTCAGGGTCCACCTCCGCGGCCGCACGCTCGTGACCCAGGTGCCCGATCCCCCGGACGGCGCCGTCGAACTCCTGGTCATGGTGTTCCCCGGCACGGCGAAGAAGCCCGTCGCCTACAAATGACCGCAGGCCGCGCCCCTGATAGGAGGCGCGGCCTGCGGGACAGGTGCGAGGGTTACTTCTTGCCCTGGTTGGCGACGGCCTCGATGGCGGCCTTGGCGGCCTCGGGGTCGAGGTACTCGCCCTTGCCGACCGGACGGAAGTCGGCGTCCAGCTCGTAGCGCAGCGGAATGCCGGTGGGGATGTTCAGGCCCGCGATGTCGGTGTCGCTGATGCCCTCCAGGTGCTTGACCAGCGCGCGCAGGGAGTTGCCGTGCGCCACCACCAGCACGTCGCGGCCGGCCGCCAGGTCGGGGACGATCTCGTCGTACCAGTACGGAAGCATGCGCGCGACGACGTCCTTGAGGCACTCCGTGCGCGGCACCAGCTCCGAGGGCAGCAGGGAGTAGCGGCCGTCGCCGAGCTGGGAGTACTCGTCGTCGTCGGCGATCGGCGGCGGCGGCACGTCGTAGGACCGGCGCCACAGCATGAACTGCTCGTCGCCGAACTCGGCGCGGGTCTGGGCCTTGTCCTTGCCCTGGAGCGCGCCGTAGTGGCGCTCGTTCAGCCGCCAGGAGCGCTTGACCGGCAGCCACAGCAGGTCGGCCGCCTCGAGCGCGATATTGGCGGTCTTGATTGCCCGGGTGAGCACCGAGGTGTGCACCACGTCGGGCCGGATGCCGGCCTCCAGGAGCAGCTGACCGCCGCGCCGCGCCTCCTCCTCGCCGGTCGGCGAGAGTGTGACGTCCACCCAGCCGGTGAACAGGCCTTTGACATTCCATTCGCTCTCGCCGTGCCGCAGCAGCACCAAAGTCGCCATGCGGCCAATCCTATCGGCGTGCGGCGGACGTCCCGTTGGTCAGGACTCGACCACCCGGGCGAAGGCCCGGAGGTTGGCCAGCGACTCGCCGCGCTTGACCCGCCACTCCCACTCGCGCCTGATGGACGTCGCGAAGCCCAGTTCGAGGGCGCGGTCGAACGACTCGTCGGAGTAGGTGAGGACGCAGCCGAGGACCCGGTCGATCTCCTCCTCGGTCACCGCGTCCAGCGGCAGCCGGCCGACCAGGTGCACGTCGCCCGTGGCGTCGACGGCGAAGTGGACGCCGTACATCAGCCGTTCTTGTGGAGCAGCCAGCGGTAGAACTCGGCGTGGTTCTCGTCGGGCTGCCGGCAGAAGAACGCCTCGATGTTGAGCGCCTGGTCGCCGATGACGAGCCAGGTCAGCGTGGCGAGCTTGTGCTGGCCCGGCAGCCTGACCAGGAACGCGCCCGGCTTCGGCCGCTCATAGGACAGCTCGGCGGACTCCAGCGCCGACGCGATGACCGCTTCCAGATCCGGTCTCATACCGACCACCCTAAGTCGTGTTTCAAAAGCCATGCCCTGCTGCGCGGGGCCCAGGCGGCGCCTCGCGGCGTTGTCGTCGTCGCCCGTAGCCTCCGGCTACGAGCTCCTCCTCCGCCTTGCGATGCATCCGCCTGGATCCCCGCTCGCGACGGGCAGCCCCTTTTCAACACTCCTATGAGTTGACCGCGATGGGGGTCCGGTGGAGCTGGGCCATGGCGCCGGCGTACACGTCGGCCAGCCGGGCGGCGGTCGCCGACCAGCCGAAGCCCGTGGCGTGCTGCACGGCGCCCGCGGCAAGTTCGGCGAGCCGGTCCGGGCGGCGGGCCAGCAGCGCGAGCTCGCGCGCCCAGTCGTGCGGGTCGTGTCCCGCCACCAGCACGCCGGACACGCCGTCCTTGACGGCCGTGCGCAGGCCGCCGACCGCCGCCGCGACGACCGGCGTGCCGCACGCCTGCGACTCCAGCGCGACCAGCCCGAACGACTCGTTGTACGAGGGCACGACGGTCACGTCGGCGGCCCGATACCAGTCGGCCAGCTCCGGCTGCGGCGCGGGCGGCGCGAGCCGTACGACGTCGGTGATGCCCAGTTCGGCGGCGAGGTCGCTGAGCAGGGAGGGATGCGCGAGGCCGTTGCCGCTGGGCCCGCCCACGCAGGCCACGACGAGCCGCGACCGCAGCGAGGGGTCCTCCACGAGCATCCGGGCGGCGGCCCTGAGCAGCACGTCGGGGGCCTTGAGCGGCTGGATGCGGCCCACGAACAGCAGCACGTGGGCGTCCTGCGGCAGGCCGAGGCGGTGGCGCGCGGCACCCTTGGACGCGGGCTGGAAGACGGCGAGGTTCACGCCCGGGTTGACGACCGCCACCCGCTCGCGCGGCGCGCCGTACAGGCTGATCAGCTCCTCGGCCTCGGCAGCGGTGTTGGCGACCAGGCGGTCGGCGACCTCCACGACCTGCTCCTCGCCGAGCACGCGCATCGCCGGCTCGGGCTTGTCGCCCTCGGCGAGCAGCGCGTTCTTCACCTTGGCCATGGTGTGCATGGTGTGCACGAGCGGCACGCCCCAGCGTTCCTTGGCCAGCCAGCCCACCTGGCCGGACAGCCAGTAGTGCGAGTGGATGACGTCGTACCTGCCGGGGTCGTACATCGCCTCGGTGCGCAGCACGCCGGACAGGAAGCCGCACAGCTGCCCGGGGAGGTCGGCGCGGTCGAGCTCCTCGTACGGCCCGGCGGTGACGTGGCGCACGAGCACGCCCGGGCTCAGCTCGGCGACCGGAGGCAGGTCACGGGCGGTGCGACGGGTGAAGATCTCCACCTCGATGCCCAGCGCCGCGAGACGCTTGGCGACCTCGAGGATGTAGACGTTCATGCCGCCCGCGTCCCCGGTGCCCGGCTGGTCCAGCGGGGATGTGTGCACGCTGATGGTCGCGACGCGGTTGACCCGACGCCGTAACACCGACACCCGAACCACCTCCGAAAGCGTTATAACCACCAAAATCATCACCGGATTCCCCGACATCGGTGAGCACCGGGGGTCCTGAGAGGATGTGGCCTGCCGGCTTGGGCGATGTGGAAGGACGATGGCGGTGACGATGACCAATCCCGCAGTGACCGATCCTGCGAGGACCAGGACCGCGGTGGTTACCGGCGCGAGCAGCGGCATCGGCGAGGCGACGGCCCGCCGGCTCGCCACCGAGGGATACCGGGTCGTGGCGGCGGCGCGACGGCGCGACCGGCTCGACAAGCTCGCGGCCGAGGTGCCCGGCGTGCATCCGGTGACGCTGGACGTGACCGACCAGGCGTCGGTGGACGCGCTGGCCGCCTCGCTGGACCGCTGCGACGTCCTGGTGAACAACGCGGGCGGCGCGTTCGGGCTCGAGCCGGTGGCCGAGGGCCGGGTGGACGACTGGCAGCGGATGTACGACGTGAACGTGCTCGGGTCCCTGCGCATGACCAGGGCCCTGCTGCCGAAGCTCATCGCGTCGGGGGACGGTGTGCTGGTGATGCTCACCTCGACGGCCGGTCTTGTGTCGTACGAGGGGGGCGGCGGCTACTGCGCGGCCAAGCACGCCCAGACCTCGATGACCGAGACCCTCCGCCTTGAGCTGTGCGGCGACCCGGTGCGGGTCGTCGAGATCGCGCCGGGCATGGTGATGACCGAGGAGTTCGCCGTGACCCGCTTCCGCGGCGACGCCGAGCGGGCCGCCAAGGTGTACGAAGGCGTCCCCGACCCGCTGAGCGCGGACGACGTGGCCGACGTGATCGCCTTCGCCGTGACCCGCCCGTCGCACGTGAACATCGACAGGCTGGTCGTCCGGCCCCGCGCGCAGGCCGCCCAGCACAAGGTGCACCGCGTCACGCCGGGTAGATGAGCGCGGGGACATGAGGCCGGTGCGCCCGGTCCGGCCCGTCGGGACGGTCACGCGCGGCACCACCGGGCACAACCGGCTGCGCCGCTGCGACCGCTGGATCGCCGCCGTGTACGGCCCGCTGCTGCGCTCGGCCCGCGCGGGGGGCGGCGCCGCTGGTGGTGGACCTCGGCTACGGCGCGTCCCACACCACGACGACCGAGCTGTTCACGCGGCTGCGCCGGGTCTGCCCCACGGTCGAGGTGGTGGGCGTGGAGATCGCCCCCGAGCGGGTCGCGGCGGCCAAGCCGTACGAGCGGGAGGGGCTGTCGTTCGTCAGGGGCGGATTCGAACTGCCGGTCCCCCGCCCGCCGATGATCGTGCGCGCCTTCAACGTGCTGCGGCAGTACGGCGAGGCGGAGGCGTGGGAGCACTGGGACCGGCTGCGGGCCGGCCTGCACCCCTCGGGCGTGCTCGTCGAGGGCACCTGCTCGGAGGTCGGCCACCGGGCGACCTGGGTGGCGCTCGGCGCGGAGGGACCGCGCACGCTCACCTTCGCGGCCCGGTTCACCGGCTTCGAACGCCCCTCCGACCTGGCGGAACGCCTGCCCAAGACGCTGATCCACCGCAACGTCCCGGGCGAGCGGATCCACGCGTTCCTGACGGACTGGGACCGCGCCTGGGCTACCTGCGCCTCCTTCGGCGCGTACGGCACGCGGCAGCGCTGGATCAGGGCGGCCGAACTGCTGACGCGCGACTGGCCGGTGGAGGCGATCCCGCCGACCGGCGGCACCGGCCGCTGGCGGCTCGGCGAGCTCACCCTGCCCTGGAGCAGCGTCTCCCCGGGCGGTTGATAACGTCCGGGCCATGCGTTTCGTCCTCGACCCGGAGATGACCCCCGAGCTCTTCGAGGAGCTCCTGAGCTGCTGGGCGGAGGTGACCAACGCGGGCGGCGCGGTGGGCTTCGTGCCTCCCGTGACGCCGGACGACATCAGGCCGACGGCCGAGAAGGCGTTCGCCCGCACCCGCCCGGCCGCCGGCACCGGCGCCCCCGACAGTCTCCTCGTCGGATTCGGCGACGACGGCGCGGTGGCCGCCTGGCTCATCCTGGGCGACAACGGCTCGGGCCTGCGGGCGCACTGGCGGTGGCTGCTGCGGGTCATGGTGCACCCCAAGCACCAGGGCAGGGGGTACGGCAGGGCGCTGCTGCTCGCGGCCGACGACGCCGCCAGGTCGCTCGGCCTGGAGGCGCTGCAGCTCACCTGCCGCGGCGGCACCGGGGTCGACCGCTTCTACGCGAGCGTGGGCTACCGGGAGGTCGGCCGGGTGCCCCGCTCGATCCGGGTGGCCCCCGGTGACGACCGCGACGAGATCTACATGCTCAAATGGCTGTGAAAGTTTTGGCCGAACGCTTATCCGATGTCCCGTAGGGCCGACTCGAACACCGCATAGGCTGCGGTGTTGAACAGCACGAAGCGCACCTCTTCCACCACGACGGGGGCGGCCTGCCGCACCGCGGTGATCGCGATGCGGGCGGCGTCCTCGACCGGCCACCGGTAGATCCCCGTGGAGATCGCGGGGAACGCCACCGTGCCGGCGCCCAGCGCGTCGGCGACGACGAGCGACTCCCGATAGCAGGAGGCGAGCAGATGGGATCGGTCCTCGCTGCGCGAGTACACGGGCCCGACCGTGTGGATCACCCATCGCGCGGGCAGGCGCCCCGCGGTGGTCGCGACCGCCTGCCCGGTCGGCAGTCCCCTCCCGTACCGGGAGGCGCGCAGCGCCCGGCACTCCTCGAGGATCTCGGGGCCGCCGCGCCGGTGGATGGCGCCGTCCACCCCTCCGCCGCCCATGAGCGAGGAGTTGGCCGCGTTGACGATCGCGTCCACCCGCTGCTCGGTGATGTCTCCTTCGACCAGAACGATTTTCATTCCTCCCACCTCTCTACAGGACGTAGTACTACCCCGGGTAGGCTGAAAGACGTGAAGGGACTGGGAGAGCTTGAACGCAGCATCATGGACATCCTCTGGGCGGAGAACACCCCGCTCACGGCCCGCGAGGTAGGACGCCTCATCGAGGACCGCGACCTCGCGCCGACGACCGTGATGACCGTGCTCGACCGGCTGGCCCGCAAGGGCTTCCTGAACCGCACCCGCGACGGCCGCGCCTGGCGCTACCAGCCCGCCGCGAGCCGTGACGCGTACGTCGCCGAGCTGATGCTCGAAGCCCTGGACCTCACCGGCGACCGCGACGCGGCGCTGACCCGCTTCGCCCGCGCGGTCTCCGGCTCGGAGGCCGAGATCCTGCTGAAAGCCCTCACGGAGCTGGAGGAAGAGTGATCGCGGCGGCGGTCTTAGCGACGCTCGCGACGATCTGCGCGGTGGCCGCGTGGCGGCTGACGTTCGCGCGCTGGACCTGGCGCGCCCCGCGCACGGCGATCCTGCTGTGGCAGTCGCTCGGGCTGACCTGGGGGCTCGCCTCCACCGGCGCCCTGCTCGCCTTCGCGCTCGACCCCTACCGCAAGGGCGTCGTGCACGGGCTCGCGGAGTTCCTGCTGAGCGTGGAGTTCGGCGTGCGCCAGCCGTACGACTATCTCCGGCTGGGCGCGCTGGTCGCGGGCCTGTCGCTGCTCGCGGTGCTGGTGGCCCTGCCCCTCGCGGCCGGTGCGCAGACGCTGCGTGCCCGCCGCCGGCACCGGCTCCTGCTCGCGCTGGTCGCCAGGGACGAGCCGGCCGTGCCCGGCGTCCGGGTGGTCGACTTCCCCGGGGCCGCCGCCTACTGCCTGCCGGGGCTCAAGTCGCAGGTCGTCATCAGCGACGGGACGCTGCACCTGCTGTCGTCCGCGGAGCTGGAGGCCGTGCTGGCGCACGAGGCCGCTCACGTGCGCGAGCGTCACGACCTGGTGCTGTTGCCGTTCGCCGCGCTGCGCCGCGCGCTGCCGTGGTCGAAGCTGGTCCGCGACGCGCAGGCGTCGGTCGAGTTGCTGGTCGAGATGGCCGCCGACGACCGCGCCCGGCAGCGGTGCTGCCCCCGCAGGCTGGCCACCGCCCTGCTGCGCTTCGGCACCTCGGCCGCGCTGCCCACGCCGCAGGGCGCGCTCGGCGTGTCCGCGCCGTCCAGCGTGATGGCCCGGGTCGACCGGCTCGTACGGCCCGAGGTCGCGCTTCCGGCCGCCCACCGCTTCCTGATCCTGGCCGGATCGGTGGTGCTCGCCACCAGCGCCCCGCTGCTTTGGCTGCTTCCTGGCTGAACCTTTGGTGCTAGCTGGAATTATCCGCCGAGTTTGCAATTGCAAGCAGTGCGAGGCAGACTGGGGGTATGGAACTGCCCAAGGTCGCCTCGCTCGGTGAGTACATCCGCCAGCAGCGGCAGCAGGCGAAGATCTCGCTTCGTCAGCTCGCCGCGCAGGCCGGTGTGTCCAATCCTTACCTGAGCCAGGTGGAACGGGGCCTGCGCAAGCCGAGCGCGGAGATCCTGAACCAGATCGCGAAGGGTCTGCACATCTCCGCCCAGGCGCTCTACGTCCAGGCCGGCCTCATCGAGGACCGCGAACCGCACAGCGACGTGCTGGCCGCGATCCGGGCCGACGTCACGCTCACCGGGCGGCAACGCCAGGTGCTGATCGACATCTACGAGTCGTTCCGCAAGGAGAACCGGGCCGACACCGCCCAGCCGCCGCAATCGGCTGAGCATCTCGGGGACGGCCCGGTTCTCCCGCGCGACGGCATTACACCGGATTCGAAGGAAGGATAGCCCATGACCATCACGACCCAGGCCAAGAAGATCACGGAGTCCAAGCCGTTCTACGCGCTCACGGGCGCGGGCGACTTCGCCGTGGAGAAGGCCCGCGCCTACGCCTCCACCGTGCAGGACAAGGCGGAGATCGTCGCGCGCGAGCTGCCGGAGAAGGCGAAGGGCTACGCCGACGCCGCCGCCGCCCGCTTCAACCGGCTGTACGACGACCTGGCCAGCCGCGGCCGCAAGGTCGTCAGCCGGGTGAGCGGCGAGGCCGCGCTGGAGCTGACGGAGGTCTCCGAGACCGCCGAGCCGGCGATCGCCGCCGAGACCACCGCCAAGCGGACCGGTCGCGCCCGCGCCACGAGCCAGGGCTGATCGCAGGCCCAGGCGATCGACACGACGCGGCCCGCCTTCCTCCGGGGGAGGCGGGCCGCCGCACTTTCGGCATCGGCCCGCGGACACCGGCCTTCGGCGCCCGCGCCACGTGTCGGCGCCGCCCGTTAGTCTGGGGGCGTCAGCGACTGTGACCGTGTGGGAGAGTCCATGTTCGGGCTGTACGGCATCCTCGACATCGTCTTCTGGCTGCTTTCCGTCGGGGCCTTCGTGTTGTCCGGCTGGGCACTGGTGCACGCGCTGCGGATCCCCGCACGCGCCTTCCCCGCGGCCGGCAAGCAGACCAAGCAACTCTGGTTGATCATCCTCGGCCTCGCGACGCTGTTCACGTTCGCCGCCGCGATCAACTACCTCGGCATGGGCATGGGGCTGCCCAACATCTTCACGATCGCCGCCGTCATCGCGGCGGGCATCTACCTCGCCGACGTGAAGCCCGCGGTCAACGGCTACCGGGGCGGCGGCAACCAGGGGCCGTACGGGCCGTGGTGATCCGCCGTCAGAGCCAGTCGCGGGCCCGGAACACCCGGTAGAGCGTGGCCGAGGCGACGACGATCAGCGCGGTGGACGTCCAGAAGCCCAACGAGTGCCCGAAGCCGGGGAACGGGATGTTCTGGCCGTAGAAGCCGGTGATCAGGGTGGGCACCGCGATGATCGCGGCCCAGCTCGTCACCCGCTTCATGATGAGGTTCATCCGGTTGCTCTGCATGGTCAGGTGCGTCTCGCGGATGTTGCTGACCAGGTCGCGCAGCGACTCCGTCCACTCCGTGGCCCGCAGCACCTGGTCGTACACGTCCTGGAAGTACGGCGTCATCTCGCCGTCGCCGCTCAGGCCGTTGCGGCGCAGGAGCGTGTTCACGGCCTCCCGCATGGGCATCACGATCCGGCGCAGCGTGACCAGGCTCTTGCGCAGCTCGAACGTGCGCCGCTGGTCCTCCGGGCCGACCGGCCGATCGCCGAACACCGTCCCCTCCAGGTCCTCGACCTGCTCGTCCATGGCCTCGACGGTGTCGAAGTGGCTGTCCACCACGTAGTCGAGCAGGCCGTGCAGCAGGAACGCGACGCCGTGCCGGGCCAGGGTCGCCCCCTCGTCCCAGCGCCGGACCACCTCGTCGATGGAGAATTCGTCCGACTGGCGTACGGTGACCAGCGCGTTCTTCGTGATGAAGGCGGCGGCGGGGGCGATCCGCACCTGGCCGGACCCGCTGTCGAAGGCCGCCGCGTAGACGCTGAGGAACATGTGGCTGTCGTAGACGTCGAGCTTGGGCCGCTGCCGGTGCTGCAGCGCGTCCTCCACCGCCAGGGCGTGCAGTCCCAGCTCCTCGCTGATGGCGTGGAGGTCCTCCTCGGTGGGGGCGCACATGTCGAACCACACCACCGCCGACGGGTCCTTGACGTGCTCGGAGACGTCCGCGACCGGAAAGCCCTCCGCCTCCAGGGTTCCGTTCCGGTACAACCGGGTGTGTCCCATGGACGGTTACCCTACCCATCCGGCGTACCACGACGGAGGGGGCGCCCTCCCGGGTCATGCGGGAGGACGCCCCCGTCTCGCAGGCACCGCCACCGGCGGTGCCGCCGCGTCAGCTCTTGCCGAGCTGCTGGAAGCGGATCATGTTGCCCGCGGGGTCGCGGAAGGCGCAGTCGCGGACGCCGTACGGCTGGTCGATCGGCTCCTGCAGGACCTCGGCGCCGGACTCGCGGATCTTCTCGAAGGTGGCGTCGCAGTCCGGGGTGGCGAAGACGACGGCACGCAGCCTGCCCTTCGCGAGCAGGTCGCTCAGCGCCGCGCGGTCCTCCTCGGAGGCGGTCGGGTCGGCGTTGACGGTCTCGAGGACGATGTTGACGTCCGGCTGCGACGCCGGGCCCATGGTCAGCCAGCGGGCGCCCTCGTACCCGACGTCGTTGCGCAGTTCGAGGCCGAGCACGTCCCGGTAGAAGGCGAGCGCCGCGTCGCCGTCGTCGACCGTGATGTAGCAGTAGTGAAGGGTGAGTTCCATGCCGATGACGCTATGGCCGGCGGTGTTCCCCACGCTTCTCGATTCCTGACCGGTCCGGCGGCCCGCATCCGATCCCCGGTTGGAGCACCGGGACCGATAGGGTTGCGGCTCATGGTGGATCTCGCGCGCCGGCTCGGACTGGCGGCACTGCTCGCCGTCCTCGCCGCCTCCCCCGCGCACGCCGTCACCGCGGCTTCCGCGCCTCTGGCGAAGGACGAGGTGACGATGGAGCTCCGCGAGAACGGCGTGCTCCATGTGAAGGAGACGGTCGCCCCCGCCGGCGGGACGGTGCGGCGCACGCCGCTCACCCGGACCCGCTACGACGACGGCCACGACCGCGTCTACCGCATCTCCAACGTCAAGGGCGGCTCGTACGACGGGGAGACCCTGACGTTCAAGGGCACGGTGGAGTACGACGTGACGGGCGCCGTGACGCCCACGGCATCGGGCGAGGAACTGCGGTGGTTCGCGGTGTCCGGCCCCGTGCAGGACGCGGTCGTCACGGTGACCGGCCCGGGCCGGGTGCAGAACCTGTCCTGCTTCGCCGGAGAGCTGAGCGCGGCCATCGCCTGCACCAGCGCCTCGGTCGAGGAGACCGGCACCACCTCCACGTTCGAACAGCAGGGCCTCGGGGAGGGCCAGACGCTCACGGTCGTCGTCGGCTACCCGAAGGGCGCGACGGGGGCCCGGCCGATCCTGGAGCGCAGGTTCGAGCTGTCCACCGCGTTCACGCTGAACGCGGTGACCGGCGGATCCCTCGCGGCGCTGCTGGTGCTGCTGCTGGGCGGCGTGGGGCTGCTCTACTGGACGCGGGGGCGTGACGCCCGCGTGGTCGGCAGCGAGTCGGCCCCGATCAGCGGCCATCGCGGCGGACACTTCACTCCTCCGGACGGCGTGCGCCCCGGGCAGATCGGCACGCTGTTCGACGAGCAGGCCGACGTGGTCGACGTGACCGCGACCATCGTGGACCTCGCCGTGCGCAACTACCTGCGGATCGACGAGCAGCCGCGCCAGACGTACGACACCCCCGACTGGTGCCTGGTCAAGCTGCCCGGCGCCCCGGTCGGCCACCTGCTGCCGTACGAGCGCGCCCTCTACGACGCGATCTTCGACGGCCGCGACCGGGTGCTGCTGTCGGAGCTGCAGGGGTCGTTCGCCGCCCGCCTGGCCACCGTGCGCGACGCGTTGTATCAGGACGTCGTGGCGCAGGGCTGGTTCGCCCGGCGACCCGACTCCACCCGATCGCGCTGGACCACCCTCGGCCTCGCCGTCGTCGCGCTCGGCGTGGTCGCCACCGTCCTGCTCGCCTGGTTCACGACGTACGGCCTGCTGGGGCTCGCCCTGATCATCGCGGGGGCGGCGCTGGCCTTCGGCGCGCAGTACATGCCGGCCAAGACCGCCAAGGGCGCCGCGGCGCTGGCGCACACGCTCGGGTTCCGGGAGTACCTCGCCGGGGCGAACGTCGACGACGTCCCCGCAGGCCAGCGCGTGGAACTGTTCTCCCGCTACCTGCCGTACGCGGTGATCTTCGACAGCGTGGACCGGTGGGCTCGGGTGGTCAGCGCGTTCGACGGCAACGGGCGGCAGACCGACCACCTGTACTGGTATCAGGGCCCGGCCGAGTGGAACCTGTCCAGGTTCGCCGACTCGATGCGGACGTTCGTCATGACCACCTCCGGGGCGATCTCGACCTCCCGCCAGTTCCGCTCCCTATAGAGCCGAGTCGGGGGCGCGGTGACGCCGGTAGTGCCGGGCGACGCGGGCCCGGTTGCCGCACCGCGCGCCGAGCACCAGCGCCGGCGCGGATGGGCGGGCAGGAACAGCATCACGCAGTCGTCGGCCGCGCACTCCCGCACGGTCGTGACCGCCGGGTCGGTCAGCAGTTCGGCGACCGCCTCGGCGAGCACCGCCGCCAGCCGGGCGCCCGGCGGGCCGTCCCTGCGCGGTACGGCGGTCACGGCCGCGCCGTCCCAGGCCAGCGCGCGGACGGCGGGCGCCGCACGCTGTGCCCTGTTGAGGCCGGAAAGCGCGTCGCCGGGCGGCCGCAGGCCCCGGCGCGCCTGGTCGATCGCGACCGCCGCGTGTTCACGCACCTCGCGCACCGCGGTCACCGCCGCGGCGAGGTCGTCGTCCGTCAGCGACGCCTCCCCGCCCTCCGGTAGCGCGCCGGCGAGCCGGTCGGCCTGCAGGCCCAGCCAGACGCGCAGCCCTTCGACGGTGGCGACCAGGTCGCCCGGGCCGTCCGGGGTGTGCGGTCGGGTGTTGACCAGGTCGAGGGCGAGCGGCTCCCCGGTCAGCGGGACGAGGTCGGACATGGTCCTAAGGCTATATCCAGCGATTGACGCATTAGGTCGTCGGCCGCTAGAACTAATGCATCTCCACTGCAAGGAGGCATTAGTCATGACGCCGCTCACCGTTCCGCGTACGCTCCACCGGCACATCGACGTCGGGGACGTGCGGGTCTTCTACCGCGAGTCGGTGCCGGAGGAGGGCGGCGACGACGCTCCCGTCATGCTGCTGCTGCACGGATTCCCGTCCGCGTCCCACCAGTTCCGCCGGCTCATCGACGTGCTGGGAGCCCGATATCGGCTGATCGCGCCCGACTATCCCGGCTTCGGGCACACCGAGGCGCCCGCGGGCTTCACCTACAGCTTCGACACCCTCGCCGAGGTGATGGAGGGCTTCGTCGAACGGCTCGGGCTCACCCGGTTCGTCATGTACGTCTTCGACTTCGGCGCTCCGGTGGGATTCCGGCTGGCGACCCGGCACCCCACGACCTGCCGGGGCGCAAGGAGGCCCAGGTGGCGCTGGCCTTCGACTACCACACCAACGTGGCGCGCTACCCGCTGTGGCAGGCCTGGCTACGCGAACACCGGCCGCCGACGCTGATCACATGGGGCCGCGACGACATGTTCTTCCCCGAGCCCGGGGCCCGCGCCTACCTGCGCGACCTGCCCGACGCCGAACTGCACGTCCTCGGCACCGGTCACTTCGCACTGGAGGACCGGCTCCCCGAGATCGCCCCGTTGATCGCCGCGTTCCTCGACCGCGTGTGGAGGTGACCCGCGGCCGGTCAGGCGGGACGGACGCGGACCTCGCCGACCGGGACCCCGCCGCCGAACAGCGGGGCGGTGGCCAGCCCGGCCAGCTCCGGGGCGTCGATCCCGGCGGCGCGCAGAGCGGCGACGGTGACCGGCACGCGGGCCCGGTCGCCGCCGTCCACGATCTTCACGGCCCCGGCCCGGCCCTCGGCGTCGGCGAAGGCGTCGAACGCCTCCGCGCCCGCCTTCACCAGCAGCCCGGGCACGGCCCGCATCAGCAGGGCCTCGGCCCGGGTCGTGCCGCTCGTCCACTCGGGGTGCGCGCGCATCGCGTCGGCGACGCGCCGCTCCGGCGTGCCCTCTGGGGCGAGCGTGAGCTGACGGAAGGCGCGGGCGACCCCCGCCATGGAGACGAAGAACAGCGGGGCACCGCAGCCGTCCACACCGGTCGCCGCGACCCGCTCCCCGGTCAACTCCTCCACGGTGGCCCGGATGGCCCGCTGCAGCGGGTGGCCGGGATTGCGGTAGTCGTCGACCGGCCAGCCGTTGACCACGCAGGTGGCGAGCATCGCCGAGTGCTTGCCCGAGCAGTTCATGAAGATCCGGCGGGCGTCGCCGTGCTCCCTCAGGACCTGATGGCGTGCCTCCCGGTCGAGGGGCAGATCCTCCGGGCACCGCAGGAAGGTCTCGTCCAGCCCCGCGCCCGCGAGGATCTTCCGTACGCCGTCGATGTGGAAGGGCTCGCCGCTGTGGCTCGCGGCGGCGAGCGCGAGCAGTTCGTTCTCGAGCGGCAGGCCCGCCCGCACCATGCCGAGCGCCTGCAGGGACTTCATGGCCGAACGCGGCGACGTCAGGCTCGACGTGTCCCCGCGCACCAGGACCGGGGCGCCGTCCGCCCCGATCACGTGCACGCGTGCGCGGTGCACCGACTCGACGAACCCCGACCGGACGACCTCGACGACCATCTCCGACATGACGGGCAGTCTATGAAGCCCCCGGACGTGGCAGAATTCGGGGCCATGCGTGCGGTCGTACAGCGGGTCAGCTCCGCGTCCGTTGTGGTGGAGGGTCAGGTCGTCGGCGCCATCGACGAGCCCGGCCTGCTCGTGCTCGTGGGCGTCACCCACACCGACGGGCGGGCCGAGGCGGCCAGGCTCGCCGCCAAGCTGTGGGGACTGCGCATCCTGCACGGTGAGAAGTCCTGCTCCGACATCGGCGCGCCGCTGCTGGTGATCAGCCAGTTCACGCTGTACGGCGACGCCCGCAGGGGCCGCAGGCCCACCTGGCAGGCCGCCGCGCCGGGCCCGGTGGCCGAGCCTCTCGTGGAGGCCGTGGTGGCCGAGCTCCGGGCGCTCGGCGCGCGGGTGGAGACGGGCGTCTTCGGCGCCGACATGAAGGTCACCCTCACCAACGACGGCCCGATCACCCTCGTCCTGGACGTCTGACCGTCACGGTCTCCCCCGGCCTGCCATCATGATCGGATGCGGGAGGCGTGGAGCATCTGGGGACATGTCGTCGTCGCGACCGTCTGCGCCGTTCCCGTGGCCGCTCTCGCCGTCCTGCTCCTCACCCGCCGTCGCGCCCGCCGGGGACATCCCGCTCCCCTCCGTACGGCTCTCGCGGACGTGGTCATGGTGGCCGGGACCGCCCCCTGGATCTGGATGATCCTCACGCCGGGGACGGAGGAGGGCGTGCACGTCGTCCCCCTGGTGGACCTGGCGGGCCAGGTCGCGCGGTTGTCACCGGGAGCGGCGGTCGTGCAGATCGGCGGCAACCTCCTGGTCTTCGCCGCGCTCGGCGCGATGCTCCCGGTCCGCTCCGCGCGCTTCGCCTCGCTTCCCGCGGTGGCCGCCGTCGCGGCCACCGC
Source organism: Microbispora sp. GKU 823 (assembly GCF_002027145.1). Classification (NCBI taxonomy): domain Bacteria; kingdom Bacillati; phylum Actinomycetota; class Actinomycetes; order Streptosporangiales; family Streptosporangiaceae; genus Microbispora; species Microbispora sp. GKU 823. Next base: position 70,829 of record NZ_MWJN01000040.1, read on the forward strand.
CTCGCTCGGCGTCGAACTCCTCCAGTGGGGCCTGCGGCTCGGGCGGGTGAGCTCCGTGGACGACGTGATCCTCAACGCGACGGGCGCCGTGCTCGCGGCCCTGTGCACCCGCAGGTGGTGGACCCGCCGCTAGGGCCTGTCTTCATAGCGGTCGCCTAGAGCCAGAGCAGGAGTGCTGCGATGGTGACCACGGCGGTGTATGAGGTTGCGGTCTTGTCGTAGCGGG